>NZ_JBIAQV010000012.1:0-215115 GCF_042889305.1 Streptomyces sp. NPDC002619
CGGATAACCCCACCCACGGATGCATACCGGGTCCAACGACCGCACTGCCCCGGCGTCACGGGGAACTGCTTGCCATCCTCAAGCAACGGCATTGCGTTCCCGGCGGGAAGTGGCACACGGTCACCGTCAGTCCCGTGTGCAGGGCGAAGTCGGCGAGCTGCTTCTTCCAGGCGCGGACCCGGTAGCCGTTGGCGCCACCTGCGTCGGCGGTGATCAGCAGCCGGGAAGCAGTCGGGTAACGGTGCCGGCCCTCCCCGTCCCACCAGCGGCGCAGGGTGGCCACCGCAAAGGCGGCGGTGTCCCCGTCACAGCCCACCGACACCCAGCCGGCGTCCGCGCCGATGTCATAGACCCCGTACGGGACCGCCTTGAGCGCCTCTTTCTCGGGGAAATCATGGGCCCGTACCTTCACCGGCTGCCCGGCGCGGTGCCACTCCGCCCCGCCGACGGCGTAGTTGCCCAGGGTCTCCTTCTTCTTGGTGTCCACGCTGATGACAGGCTCACCGGCCGTCAGGTACTCGGTGACCCGGGCGTTGATGTACCGGAACTGGGCGTCCCGGTCCGGATGCCGGGCACCCTCGGTGGTACGCGAGGTGCCCTGCAGGGAGAACCCTTCCGCCTTCAGCAGCGCGGCCACCGTGTCATGTCCGACTCGGTGCCCCCGCCGGGAGAGCTCCGCGGCCAGGGCGCGGGTGGACTTCACCGTCCACCGCAACGGAGACTCCGGATCTCCCCGCTCGTCCGGCTCGACCAACGCCAGCAGTGCAGGCACTAAATCCGGGTCAGAATCCCGCAGTTGCTTGCGTCCCGCACCCGGCGCCCGGACACGCGGTGAGGGCTCACCGTCTTGCTGCAGCTCACGCAGTCCGCGTGACACAGTCGACTCGGCCACGCCAGCAGCCCCAGCCACCAGGCGGATCCCGCCACGTCCCCGCACGCCGGCAGCGGCCCCGAGAACCAGCCGCCGCTGCCGCTCATCCAGGTGCGGCAGCAACAGCTCGAACGCTTCCGCCAGACCTGTCTCATTCCCCTCCGACACACCCGGATCCTACGGGGCCAACAGCCAGAGCAAGCAGAGGAGTTATTTTTCGACAGCCCCCTGGTACACAGCCGCCAGCACGGTGCGTGTCGAATGCGTGTCGAAGTTCCCCCGGCAGCGCAGCTCAGTTGAGGAAGAGTCACAGGCCAACAGAGGGATGGCATGCAACCCGCAAGGCGCCTTCTAAGCGCTCCGTCGTTCGGAACGTGCCACATTCGTGCCACATCGTGCGGTCAACCACGGTCAACGACGGTTCGACGCAGTCGAGATACGCCGTTCACCTGGGCTGCCGCCAAAGCCCGTGTGACCTGGGCACCAGGGCCAGCCCGTACTCCCGCCCTTACAAGGCGGGCGTCCCCCCAACGCATGAGCGCCCTTCCCGGGCCGTCCTGGGGCCGTGGAAGGGCGCTCAAGGATGACCAACGTCGACAACTGCTGACAGCTCAGCAGCAGGTCAGAGCGTTGGTCGAGGAGGCGGTCGCAGGTCACGGCCGCCGATGGTCAGTTGTGGCTGTGCAGGTCATCGGTCACCGAGGGTCCGTGTTCAAAACCATCGACGAAGCACGGTGCTCCTCGCAGACAGCCCACCAGCCTTCGCCGCCCTTGTCCTTGGCCCGCACGCTTCAACGCGCTTGACGTGCGCACGGGCCCCCACGCACAGCGCTGCCTGTGGGACTGGGGGCCGGCGCAGTCGATCCCGGTTCTGTAGCGGTCAGCTGTCCTCGGGGCTGTCGCTAACGCCGTCGGAGTTCGCTTCGGTGCTGGTGCTGGTGCTGGTGACGGTGACGCGGTCGTGTGCCTTCTCTGCGGCGACCATCACGAGCGCTACCAATCCGCTTAGCTCCAGGAACTTGCCGAGGATGCCGTCAGCGGTCTCGCTGGAGAATGTCACCGTCATCAAGGACGTCATGATGACGGCGCCGACGTATAGAGCAAACTGCTTTCGGCCCACCTCGACCGGAAGGTACTCGATGGCTTCCGAGGCGGTGAAGTCACGAACGGTGTCCTCCAGCTCGGCCACCAGTTCCTCGGGAACGTCGTCCTCGGCCGTGGCCCGGCAGCTCTCTTCCACTGCGGCTGCGGCGGTCATGAGCTGAGCCTGACTGAGGGTGCGGAGCCCCTCCACTGTGCTCATCAACTGGGGCAGGCCGGTCATGTCGAGGTTGGCCTGCATCCGTCACTGGGCTTCAGCGAACGAGAGCAGAGCCCTGGACAGGCCGGTCATGTCGAGGTTGGCCTGCATCCGTCGCTGGGCTTCAGCGAACGAGAGCAGGGCCCTGGACAGGCTGGCCAGGCCCGGGGAGTCGACGCGAAGGAGTTGCAGCGATGTCTCGCGCATCTCGGGTGTGCTCGCCATGCCGGTCACCTTGCCACAGTGCGGACGGGCCGGGTTGCGGGGTCTGTAATTCGCGAGCGGTGAGACGGCAGAGTGTGCTTGCTGCCCTTGGCCAGCCGCCGCGACCCTCCCCGCAGCCTGTATGCCAATGACCGATCCGCCCAGAGCCACGCATCAGAAGGCATCTGACATCCACGGCTGACATCAACGATGCCGGACGGGGGCGTACACCAGCGACTCTGTCCGGCCGTCCCACCAGTCGCCGACCGCAGCCGAAGTGGGCCGGGATCGAACTCCTAAAGCGGCGGTCGGCGGCAGCCCCGCGGCGTATCTGTGGGATGGCCGGGCAGCCCGCAGCGGGCGAAGCCCTCTCAGCTGGGCAAACCTGGTGAACCGCGTCGGCCTCCGGAGTCGTGTGCGCAGGTTCGGATGCTGCCGAGGGCGGCTCGGACCTGCTGGGCGGCCCGGCGTCATCGCACTGGAGAACACCAACAGCCGCCGCGCGGGGCGCAGCTGCCCAACGGGAGCACCCTGCAGCGCGAGGCAGGAACGTCAGCCTTACCACCGCGCCCACGAGCTCAGTCACCACGCACAGCGTGATCTCACGCTCGACGCTCAGGCCGACGGCCTTCGGCTGCAGCGCTCACCGCTGAACGCCTCCCCGGAGAGGTACGCGAGTGCACAACGCGTGCACACTCGCCCGGGAACGCCCGGGAACTCGCAGGTCGAAGCGGGCACTGCCTGGACACGGTAAAGGGCCCCGACCAGACCATAAGCCCAGGTCAAAGCCCAGATGGCAGACGAGTCGGGCTATACGCCGGGTTCTGTCACCCGGTCGCCTCGCGGCGGCCGGGGAGACGGCCATCCATCTAGGACCGACGTTGCCGTCGGCCTCGTGCGGTCTACCCGCGGACTCGGGCGGGCAGCCCTCGAGCGTCCGCGCAGGAACGCCCCTTCTTGCGAAAAGGCGCTCCCTCTTGACCTTGCTCCGGGTGGGGTTTACCTAGCCGCCTGAGTCACCTCAGGCGCTGGTGGTCTCTTACACCACCGTTTCACCCTTACCGAGGGCCGGAGCTCTCGGCGGTTTGCTTTCTGTGGCACTGTCCCGCGGGTTACCCCGGGTGGCCGTTAGCCACCACCCTGCCCTGTGGAGCCCGGACGTTCCTCGGGGAGGTCCACAAGGACCTCCACGCGGCCGTCCGCCCGGCTCGTCTGCCGTGTCGACCATGGTACCGGGCGTGCGGTGCGCTTCGGTCCGGCCGTCGCGAGGACAGAGCCCGCCAGGATCAGGGCGAAGGCCACGGCGATCCCCGCTGTCAGGCGTTCGTCCAGGAACAGCGCTCCCGCCGCTACCGCGACGGCCGGGTTGACGTACGTGATCACCGTCGCCCTCGTCGGGCCCGCCTCCTTGATCAGTTCCAGGAAGGCCACGAAGGCGACCGCCGTGCAGATGACGCCCAGGCCGGCGAGTGCCGACAGGACCTGCGGGGAAGGGGTCGTGGCGGGCCAGGTCGCGGCCGCCGCGGGGGCGTACACCAGCGCCGCCAGGGCCAGGCACGGGGCCGTGAGCTGGAGTGTCGGTACGTCCTTGAGATGGCGCGCCGCGATTACCGGTGCCGTCGCGTAGCCGACGACCGTCAGCAGTACCTCGGCCAGCGAGCGGGCGTCGCCGCCGGTCAGGTGCGGGACGGTGAGGACCGCGACGCCGCCGAGGCCCAGCGCGAGTCCGGCCATTCGGCGGGCGCCGAGCCGTTCCGTGTCGCCGAACAGGCGGGCCGCGGCCACCCCGACGATCGGCACGCCCGCGATCAGGAGGCCCGCGGTGGAGCTGGACAGATGGCGCTCGGCGTCCGTCAGGGTCCACCAGGGGACCATGATCTCGATGCAGGCGAAGGCCAGCATGGGGCGCCAGTGGGTTCGTACGGTCCGGGTCAGGCCGCCTTGGCGTATCGCGAAGGGGAGCAGGAGCGCGGCGCCTATCGCGCAGCGCGTGAACACCACCATGGACGGGGACACGCCGTCCACCGCCACCTTGATCATCAGGTAGGGGATGCCCCAGACCACTCCCATCAGGGAGAACAGGAACCAGCCACGTGCAGTCATACGGGCAGTTTCGGCCGCCTCGACGTGCGGCGTCTTGAACGTTGTTGCGCTACGGCGACGGGGACACGCTCGCGCGGTACGCCGCCGGGGTCACCCCCAGCACCCGCCGGAACCAGCGGGTGAGGTGTGCCTGGTCCGCGAAGCCCACGAGCGAGGCCACCTCCGCCGGTCGCAGCCCGGACTCCAGCAGGCCCCGGGCCCGGTTCACCCGGTGCTGCGCCAGCCAGGCGTACGGCGGTATCCCCATCGTCGTACGGAACGCACGCAGGAGTTGGTAGCGGGACAGGCCGGCGTCGGCCGCCAGGTCGGCGAGGGTGGGCGGGGCGGTCAGGTCGTCGGCCAGGCGGTCGCGGACGCGGAGGGCGATCGTGGCCGCACCCGGGATCCGGTCGGGGGCGGAGCTCGCCGTGGAGTGGCGGCGGGCCAGGGCCGTCAGCAGCCAGGGGACGCGGGACTCGGCCTCCAACGGGTCGGGGCAGGCGCTCAGTTCGGTGTGCGCGAGCCTGAACGCGGCGGCCAGCTCGGGGTCGTCGAGGAGGGGTTCGCGGAAGTGCGGGAGGCCGCCGAGGGTGCCGTCGGCGAGGAGCGCGGGGTCGGCGTACAGGGCGCGGTAGGCGTAGCCGTCGGTGAGGGTGGCGGGGCCGCCGGTGTGCATCTCGCCGGGGGCCAGGACGACGATCGAGCCGGGGCCGGTGCGGATGTGGCCGCCGCGGTAGTCGATGACCTCGGAGCCGTCGACGCAGACGCCGATGGTGAACTCCTCGTGCGCGTGCGGGGCGTAGACGTGCTGCCGGAAACGGGCCGTGAGCAGGTCCAACGGGGGGCCGCACGTGCCCATGTGTGCCCTGGTCCACCGCGCCTGCTCGGCCATACCTCGCCCCCCTCACACTCCTACAGGCAGGTACAACGCCTTCAGGCCCCGTTTCCATGCCGCGGCCAGGTCCGCCTCGTCGGGAAAGCGGCCGTGGATCTCCAGGATCACCAGCCGTCAGCAGCCCTCACGCGGGCTCGAACAGGATCTTCGTCGTGCCCGGATCCGCCTCCGCGAGCCGGACGGTGAGGTGTTCGCCGAGCGGGAGGGGGTCCGGGCCCTGGATGTGGCCGATGACTGCCGGGGAGACCAACTGGACCGTCCCGTGGGTGGGTTGGCGATCCTCCACCTCCACCACGCAGCCTTCGAAGACGTCCCCGATCCGGTCCTTGAGCAGGGCCGCCTCGACGATGCTGACGCTCTCCCGCTCGACCGTGCCCGCACGCCGGGAGCCGTCGGCCATCGCCTTGGGCAGTGCGTCGAGCCCGGCGAGCACCCAGTCGGGCGGGGTCCGTCCGGCGGTCGCGGCCAGGCAGATCTCGGAGGCGTAGCGGTCGGCGAGGCGGCGCAGCGGGGCCGTGCAGTGGGCATAGGGGGCGGCGACGGCGGCATGCGTGGTGATCGCCGGCAGGGCGCCGTCCCGGAAGACCGTGTAACCGGCGCCGCGCAGCAGGGTCGTGCACTCCTGGAGGAAGGCCGCGTGCTCCGGGCGGTGCGGGTCGAGGGAGCGGACGAGCGCCGCGTACGACACGTGGTGCGGCCAGTCGATGTGCAGGGCGTGCGCGGTACGGCGGAGCCGGGCGACGGCGCCGTCCGGGGCGGCCGGGAGGGTGCGCAGGACGCCGGTGCCGTGGGCCAGCATCAGCTCGGCCGCGGCCAGGCCGGCGAGGAGGGAGACCTGGGCGTTCCAGCGCTCGGCGGGCAGCGGGGCGCGGTAGGTCAACTGGTAGGTGTGGTCGCTCTCGACGACCTCCTGCTCGGGCACGTTGAGCGAGATCCCGCCGCGCTCGGCTTCCAGCCGCTCACGGGCCTCGCCGACCTCCTTGAGCAGCGCGACCGGTTCCTCGGCGGCCTTGGTGTCGATCTGCTTCTGTACGCCCGCGTAGTCGAGCTTGGCCCGGCTGCGGACGAGGGCTCGGCGCACGTCGACGGCCCGGGTGCGCCCGTCGGCGTCGAGGTCGAGGGTCCACAGGACGGCCGGGCAGGTCTGGCCGGGGAGCAGGCTCGCCGCGCCCTCGCTGAGGAGGGTGGGGTGCAAGGGGACGCGTTCGTCGGGGAAGTAGAGGGTGGTCACCCGCCGGTGGGCCTCCGCGTCGAGTGCTCCGCCGGGTACGACGAAGGCGGCGACGTCGGCGATGGCGTACCGCACGCGGTAGCCGCCGGGCTGCCGTGACAGGTGCATCGCCTGGTCGAGGTCGGTGGAGGTGGGCGGGTCGATGGTGAAGAAGGGGACGTCCGTGGCGTCGTATGCCGGCAGGGCCGGGGCCTTCGCCGTCCGCTCGGCCTCCGCGAGCACGTCATCGGGAAAGCTCTCGGGCACACCGAGTTCGGCACGCAGTGCCGCGAGCGCGGCCCGGAGGGGGGCCTCGGGGGCACCGGTCACGCGGATGTGGCGGCGGGGCATACAGCGAGCGTAGGGCGGCGGCGGGTGCGCGGCACGCCGTGGGGCGGGGCGGGTTCGCGGCTACGCCCGAGGCAAGCCGGGATGCGCACCATCGGCCGGCGCCGAGGCCGTTGGACGACACGCCGTACGCTGGCGCGAGGTCTAGAGAAGGAGTTCGTGTTGCTGGTCCTGCTGCCGCCCTCCGAAGGCAAGGCGTCCTCGGGTCGTGGCGCCCCGCTCAAGCCGGAGTCGCTGTCCCTGCCGGGGCTGACCGCCGCCCGCGAGGCCGTCCTCGACGAGTTGGTCGAGCTGTGCGCCGGTGACGAGGAGAAGGCGTGCGAGGTGCTCGGGCTGAGCGAGGGGCTGCGGGGCGAGGTCGCGAAGAACGCCGGACTGCGCACGGTCGGGGCCCGCCCCGCCGGGGAGATCTACACGGGTGTCCTGTACGACGCGCTGGACCTGGCCTCCCTCGACACGGCAGCCAAGCGGCGCGCCGCGCGTTCGCTGCTGGTCTTCTCGGGGCTGTGGGGCGCGGTCCGGGTGACGGACCGCATCCCCTCCTACCGCTGTTCGATGGGCGTGAAGCTGCCCGGCGTCGGCGCGCTGGGCACGCACTGGCGCGCCCCGATGGCCACCGCCCTCCCCGAGGCGGCCGGCGACGGACTCGTCCTCGACCTGCGCTCCTCGGCGTACGCCGCCGCCTGGAAGCCGAAGGGCGAGGTCGCCGCGCGGACGGCGACGGTACGGGTGCTGCACGCGCCGACCCGGAAGGTCGTCAGCCACTTCAACAAGGCGACGAAGGGCCGGATCGTGCGCAGCCTGCTGTCGTCGGGGTCCGCGCCGAAGGACCCCGCCCGGCTGGTGGAGGCGCTGCGGGACCTCGGGTACGTCGTGGAGGCGCAGGCGCCCGCGCGGGCGGGGCAGCCGTGGTCGCTGGACGTGCTGGTGGACGAGATCTACTGAATCGACTGTTGCAACATGCGCAACGATCTTTGCGCATGTTGCTCGTCATGGGCACGATGTGGACATGACCTCACCGCTGCCCTCCCTTCCGGCTGCCTCGGTACTGGATCTCGCCCCGGTCGTGCCCGTCGTCGTGATCGAGGACGCCGCCGATGCCGTACCGCTCGCGCGGGCGCTGGTCGCGGGCGGGCTGACCGCCATCGAGGTCACGTTGCGCACGCCCGCGGCGCTCGACGCGATCCGGGCCGTCGCCGCCGAGGTGCCGGACGCGGTGGTCGGCGCCGGCACGGTCCTGACGCCGCAGCAGGTGACCGACTCCGTCGCCGCCGGGGCGCGTTTCCTGGTGAGCCCCGGCTGGACGGACGCGCTGCTGGAGTCGATGCGAGCGTCCGGGGTGCCGTTCCTGCCGGGGGTGTCCACCACGTCGGAGGTGGTGGCGCTCCTGGAACGCGGGGTGCGGGAGATGAAGTTCTTCCCGGCGCAGGCGGCGGGCGGCACCGCCTACCTGAAGTGCCTGGCCGGCCCGCTGCCCCAGGCCCGCTTCTGCCCCACCGGCGGCATCGGACCGCACAACGCGCCGGAGTATCTGTCCCTCCCCAACGTCGGCTGTGTGGGCGGCACTTGGATGCTCCCCGCGGACGCCGTGGCCGCCCGCGACTGGGGGCGGATCGAGACGCTGGCCAGGGAGGCGGCAGGGCTCAGGCGATCCGGATGACGACCTTCCCGAAGGCCGCGCCGCTCGCGTAGTAGCCGTACGCCTCGTGGACCTCGTCGAAGCCGAAGACGCGGTCGACGACGGGGCGGAGGGCGTTCAGGGCGATCGCCTTGTTCATCGCCTCGACCTGCGTGCGGCTGCCGACGAAGATCCGCCGCATGGTCACCAGGCTCGACGCCAGTGCGTCGGTGCTGATCTCCAGCGAGTCCCGCCGCGGGCTGTTGGCGGCGATCAGGACGATGCGGCCGTAGAGCGCGGCCGCGCGGACCGACTGCTCGATCGTGTCCGGGCCGACGGTCTCGACGACCAGGTCCGCCCCGCGCCCTCCCGTCACCTCCCGCACGGCCTGTGCCCAGGCCGGGTTCGCGGCATGGTCGATGACGTGGTCGGCGCCCAGCGCCTTGAGGCGTTCGGCCTTCGCCGGGCCGGACGTCGTGGCGACGACCTCGGCGCCGCGGGTCTTCGCGAACTGCACGGCGAACAGCGAGAGCGCGCCCGTGCCGAGCGTGAGCACCGTCTCGCCGGTCAGCAGGGGGTCGCCTCCCGTGACCGCGTGCCAGGCGGTGACGCCGGCGCAGGGCGGACAGGCCGCCTCCTCCCAGCCGAGGTGATCGGGGGCGCGTACGGCGGCGTCCTGGTCGAGGCGGACGTACTCGGCGAGCATGCCGGGGAGGGTGGCGCCGGGCTGGTCGATGACGGCGGGGGTGATCCGGCCGTCGATCCAGTTCGGGAAGTAGGTGCTGGTGACGCGGTCGCCGACGGTGAACCGCGTCACCTCGTCCCCCACCGCGACCACCTCCCCGGCGCCGTCGCTCAACGGAATCTGGTCGGGGGCGGCGGCGAGCGGGTACCTCCCGTGCAGGATCAGCAGATCGCGCCTGTTGAGGGACACCGCGCGCATACGGACGACGATGTCGCGGGGGCCGGGGGCGGGGCGGTGGGCCGTGTCGCGGGCGACGATGCCGTCGATGCGGCCGGGTGTGTGCAGGTGGTAGGTGCGCATGCGGTCATGCTCGTCGGGCGGGTCGGAGGGGCTCAATTCCCGGCAGGGTATGGGTCCCGGCAGGGTATGAGGCGGAGGGGGCAGCAGCTGCCGTAGCGCTGCCGCGCGCGTTGTCGTAGCCGTGTCGTACAACTGAACCCATGGCCGCCGTCGAACCACCGCCCTTCGCCCGGGAGCTGCTGCGCTGGCGCACCGCACGCCGGGTCAGTCAGCTCGAGCTCGCCTCGCGGGCCGGGACGACACAGCGGTACGTCAGTTTCATCGAGCGGGGGCGCTCGGTGCCGGGTCGGGCCGTCGTGCTGCGGCTCGCCGAGTCCCTGGAGCTGACCCTGCGGGAGCGCAACGCGCTGCTGCTGGCGGCGGGTTACGCACCCGCGTACGCCGAGTCACCCCTGGCCGCGGCCGAACTGGGGCCCGTGCGAGAGGCGTTGGACGGGATCCTGGAAGGGCATCTGCCGTATCCGGCGGTGGTGGCGGGGCCGCGTGGTGAACTCGTCGCGGCGAATGCGGCGTTGGAGGTGCTGACGGAGGGTGCCACGGCCGCGCTGTTGGAACCGCCCGTCAATCTGTTGCGGCTCGCGCTGCATCCGCGCGGGATGGCGCCGCGGGTGGTGAACCTGGGGGCGTGGGGGCGGCACATCGTGGAGAGCGTCTCTGATCAGCTAAGTGATCCCGTGTCAGACGTAGTGTCTGGCAACGGGATTTCCCATCGTGGGCGGGTGGCGTGGGCGTGGAGATGGAAGCCCGCGCCCAGTGTTGCCCCGCGTGGCCGGTGTCGGCTGGATGGGGGTTCCCCCGGACGAGGTCCGGGGGAGGGTGTGCTGATCGTCGTCACGCCCTGGTGCCGGTGGACTGCGCGGGGCAGCCGGGTCCGATCCGTGGGTGCGTGTCCCTCCGGACGCTTGCCCACCGGGCCGTGGGGCCTGGTGGGGGAGGGTGCCCTGCGTCGCCTGGGCGCGGGGCGTGTGGGTTGTTGCCGGGTGGGGCCGGTCTTGGACCGGTCTATCCGGCTGGCTTGTCGTGCGGTCGGTATAATGACCGCTGTGGCTTCGAGTTCATCCACGACGCTGCGGATGGCCAGCTGCCCGGTGGTGCGGTCGGTGACGGTTTCGGCCTGGTGGGTCAGGCCGCGTGCGGCGATACGCCGCCATGCACCCATGTCGCGGTCGCCCTGCCAGCCGCAGCCGTCGCGGTCGGGGCAGATCGCCCATTTCCAGCCCGGAGCGGTGGGCCGGTCGGGTGCCTTGCGGTGCCACAGTGGGGTCAGGCACTGGGGGCAGTGCCTGGAGGTGTTCCGGGCTGGAACGGTGACCACGGCGATGCCCGTCTCGGCGGCCAGGTGCCGCACACGGTTGGCGATCTGTCCGCGTACCTGCTGGGACAGGCGCGTGTTGATGCTGCGGCCCATGCCCCTGGCTTCCATGGAGCGCAGGTCTTCCAGGTAGATGGCCGTGGCACCGGCCGCGATGGCCTGGTCCACGGCCCAGCGGGCGGCGGACCAGGCCAGGGCCTCGTTGAGGTGCGACCTGCGCTCGGACGCCGCCGTGATCTCGCCGGTCAGGACCGCGTGCCTGGCGGCCAGGGGGTGATCGGCGTCTTCGCCGATGAGTCGCTGGTAATGGTCGATTTTGGCGTGCAGGTGTTCGGACAGGCGGCGCAGGCGGTGCTGCTTGGCCACTACGCCAGCGGCCCGGAACTGGGCGCCGGAGCCCAGGGCGGTGATGCGTCCGTCGTCGCCTCGGCGGGCGGAGCCCGCGCTGAGGAGCGTGTTCAGGCCCCAGTCCACACCGAGCGCGACCGTGTGACCCGTGTGTCGGGTCTTGGGGACCGCATAGGTGTAGGCGAGATCAGCCCGTACCTTGCCCTGATGGATGCGCAGGGTGGGCAGGTGCAGCACCGCGCCGACCGGGATGGTGGGCGGCAGCGTGATCGGACAAGCCACCCATGTCCAGTCCCGGTAGGACTGCGGTCCGGGACGGGTGGGGAGCTGCAGCCGCAGCAGCGCCCGCGTGGGGTCGTCGCCGCGTTCGATGGTGGCCTGCTGCCCGTCGCACGCGGACAGCAGCAACATCCGCGCCACACACGGCAGTCCTTCCGCCTGGAACACATCCACAGGCAGCCGCCCATGTTGGCGCTCGAAGGCGGCAATCTGCCGGGTCCGGGAGTTGATGACGCTCCCCGGCAGATACTGCCCGCCCAGTACCGCCTCACGGACGGCATCCCATTCCGCGGTGGTGCGCTTGCCCGGATCGGCAGGCCACGTCGCAAGCACCGCGCCAGTGAGGTCGGCTCGCCACTTCGCGGAGCGCAGAGTACGCCCAGCCTGCTCCTGCGCCATGCGCAGGATGCGGTCGTTGGCTTTGACGCCCTCGGGCACGGAGGCATTCCAGCCCAGACGCCGCAACGCCATCCAGGCATTGGACGGCAGTTTCCTGCCGCCCGCGTCCCGCCCGGAGGCCAGCACATTCACGTCGGTGGTGTTCCAGTGCGCTTCAAACAGCGAGGCGACCATGCCGGAAACCAGATCAACAGCCCAGCCAACGCGCTCCTTCAGCGCCGGGGAGTTGAGAAGTTCACCGCTGTTCTCATCCACTCCCGCACGCAACACGCCACGGGCACATGCGGTATGGGAGGTCTCGCCCTCGGCCAGCGGCAGCTTCCGGCTCACCGGCCCTCACCACCATCGTGGCACTGTCGTGACTCCGTCAGTAGCCGTCTGCGAGCGTCCGCCGAACGCATCCCGTACAAGCGACCAGCAAAGGTGGTGACCAAGGAGACGAAGTCTTCGAGGAGTTCCTCCCGCCCGCCGAGCCTTTTCGGGTGCAGGACTTCCAGCGTCACGCCGTACACGGCGAACAACTGCTTGAGCCACCTGACACCGAAGCGGGCCAGCCGGTCCTCATGCGTGACGCGGACGACCGTGACGCTGCCGTCAGCGACCAGCCGCAGCAGCCGGTTGAGCCCCGGCCGGTCCTCCCGCAGGCCAGACGACCGGTCCTTGAAGACACGGACGATATCTCCGCTGGACGTGGCCCGCAGCTCCTCCTCCTGCGCGGTCAGGGAGGATTCCTGCCCGGAAGTACCGGAGACGCGTACGTACAGGGCCTCCAAGCGCACACGATCCGCACCGCTGGTGACCTTCATCGCCTCGACATCGACCGAGGAGAAGCGACGCTCACGACCCACCCAAGTCACCGGAATCTTCCCCGAGTCAGCCCAAAGGCGAAGCGTTACGGGATGAACACCCAGACGCTTCGCAGCTCTTGAGAGACGAAGAAGTTCCATGGCGATCACGTTACCAGGATCACTCAGGATCTTTAACTAAACCAGTGAGCCTGCGGGCGCGGGCCGTACGCAGTCCGGACCCGGAACTCGACGCGCTGGCGGCGGAACTCATGGGGTATCTGCCGCCGTACGCACCGGACGACGACTATCTCGGCTTCGCGGTACCGCTCCGACTGCGGTGCGCGGAGGGCGAGTTGCGGCTGCTGACCACGCTGACGTCGTTCGCCACGGCCGTCGACGTCACGCTCGCCGAGCTGCACCTGGAGGCGTTCCTGCCAGCCGATGCCGAGAGCGCGCGCATCCTCAGGGCGCGCGCAAACGATGAGGGCGTACGGCGATGATCAGGGCGTGCGCAGATGAGAGGTGTCGTTGAACAGCCGTACGCTCGCGTTGCCGTCCGCGAAGTACGCCACCGCCGACAGTGAGGCCGCCGACAGCTCCATGCGGAACAGGGACTCGGGCGGGGCACCGAGGGCGAGGCGGACGAACGTCTTGATCGGGGTGACGTGCGTGACGAGCAGGACCGTACGGCCCGTGTATGCCGCGACCAGCTTGTCCCGGGTGGCGGCGATCCGGGTGGCGGTCGCCGCGAAGCTCTCGCCGCCGCCGGTCGGTTCGGCCTCCGGGTCGGCCAGCCAGGCGTTCATGTCGTCCGGGTAGCGTTCGCGGACCTCGCCGAAGGTGAGGCCCTCCCAGGCCCCGAAGTCCGTCTCGCGCAGCCCCTCGTCGATCGACACGTCCAGTCCGAGGCGGGCGGCGACGATACCGGCGGTCTCCCGGGTACGGGCGAGCGGCGAGGCCACGATGTCCTGGATGGTGCCGCGCCGGGCCAGCGCGACCGCAACCCGCTCGGCCTGCTCCCGCCCGACGTCCGACAGCGCCGGATCACTGCCGCCGCTCCCCGAGAACCGCTTCTGCGGGGTCAACGGGGTCTCACCGTGCCGCAGCAGCACGAAGGTGGCGGGCGCCCCGAGGTCGGCGGACGCGGACCAGCCGGTGGTGGAGGTGGCGGGAGCCGTGGCCGAACCGCCGGAGGCGACGTTACGGGCGGCACGCACACCGGCGCCGGCCTTCGCCGCTCCGCCGCCGGCAGGCTTCGCGCTGTCGACCGACCGCCCCTCCACCAGCGCCGCCCGCGCCCGTGCCGCGCCCGCCGCCGCGTCGCCGGGCGGGCCCGACGGCTCCGGTGCCGTCCTCCTGGCGGACTCGGCGGACGAGTCCAGCGCGGCCCTCGAGTCCGTCGGAGACCACTGCTGCCCCCGCTTCCCCGCGTCCATCGCCTCGTTGGCCAGTCGGTCCGCGTGTTTGTTGCGCTCGCGGGGGATCCACTCGTACGTCACCCGGTCCGGCGGGAAGACGCGGCTCGCCTCTGCCGCCAGGGGCTTCATGTCGGGGTGCTTGATCTTCCAGCGGCCCGACATCTGCTCGATGACGAGCTTGGAGTCCATGCGGACGTGCACCGTGGCCGACGGGTCGAGTTCGTGCGCCGCCCGCAGCCCGGCGATCAGCCCCCGGTACTCGGCGACGTTGTTGGTGGCGATCCCGATGTACTCCGCGGCCTCCGTCAGGATCTCCCCCGACGCCGCGTCGAGCACCACGGACCCGTACCCCGCGGGCCCCGGGTTGCCCCGGGAACCGCCGTCCGCCTCGACGATGAACTCCCGCACGCCGTAAGCCCCTTCAGCCCGTCGAGTGCTACAGACCCGACTCGGCCGTGCGCACCAGGATGCGGCGGCAGTTCTCGCAGCGGACCACCGTGTCGGGCGCCGCCGCGCGGATCTCGTTGATGTCGGTGATGGACAGCTCCTGGCGGCAGCCCTGGCAGGTGCGCTGGTACAGCTTGGCCGCGCCGATGCCGCCCTGCTGCTCGCGCAGCTTGTCGTACAGCTTCAGCAGGTCCGCGGGGACGGCCCCGGCGATGACCTCGCGCTCCTTGGTGACGGAGGCGACCTCGCGGTCGATCTCCTCGAACGCGGTGTCCCGGCGGCCGGTCGAGTCGTCGATCTTCGCCTGCACCGACGCCACCCGCTCGGTCAGCTCGCCGACCCGCTCCTGCGCGGCCTCACGGCGCTCCATGACCTCCAGGACGACGTCCTCGAGGTCACCCTGCCGCTTGGCGAGGGAGACGATCTCGTGCTGGAGGTTCTCCAGGTCCTTCGGGGAGGTGACCGCACCGGAGTCGAGGCGCTGCTGGTCGCGGGTGGCGCGCTGGCGCACCTGGTCGACGTCCTGCTCGGCCTTGGTCTGCTCGCGGGCGCAGTCGCTCTCCTCGGTCTGCGCGGCCACGAGGAGGTCGCGCACCTGGGTGGCGTCCTTGGTCAGCGAGTCGATCTCGGCGTGCTCGGGCAGGGACTTCCGCTTGTGCGCCAGCTGCTGCAGGCGGACGTCGAGGGCCTGGACGTCGAGGAGTCGGATCTGGTCGGCGGGCGCGGCGTTCAGTTGGGGGCTCCAGGGGTGTGCGTCGGGTTGGACGCCGCGTGGGCGGTCCAGGGGTCGGTGACCGTCTTCGAGACGTGGACGCGCAGGTCCCATCCGTGTCGGTCGGAGATCTCGTCGAGCTGGGCTGCGGCCAGCTCGCACCAGGGCCATTCGGTGGCCCAGTGCGCCGCGTCGAGCAGCGCGAGCGGACTGTGGAGTACGGCCTCGGAGGCCGGGTGGTGTCGCAGGTCCGCGGTGAGGAACGCGTCCACGCCGGCCGCCCTGACCTGGTCGAAGAGGCTGTCGCCCGAGCCGCCGCTGACCGCGACCGTGCGGACGACCGCCTCCGGGTCTCCGGCGACGCGGATGCCCTGCGCGGTGGCGGGCAGCCGCTCGGCTGCGTGGGCGGCGAGTTCGCGGACGGTGAGCGGGTGGTCCAGTTCGCAGACCCGGCCGAGGCCCCGGCGGCCCTCGGGGTCGGTGGGGTCCGGCACGAGGGGCCGTACGACCCGCAGGTCCAGCGCGCCGGCCAGCGCGTCGCTGACGCCCGGGTCGGCCGTGTCGGCGTTGGTGTGGGCGACATGCAGCGCGATGTCGTTCTTGATCAGCGTGTGCACGACGCGGCCCTTGAAGGTGGTCGCCGCGACCGTGGTCGTCCCGCGCAGATAGAGCGGGTGGTGGGTGACCAGCAGGTCGACGTCCAGCTTCACCGCCTCGTCGACGACGTCCTGCACGGGGTCCACGGCGAACAGGACCCGGGCGACCTCCTGGCCGGGGTCGCCGACGACCGTGCCGACCGCGTCCCAGGACTCGGCCCGCTCGGCGGGCCACAGGGACTCCAGCGCGGCGATGACTTCAGACAGACGGGGCACGGGGAAAAGGCTACCTGGCTGTCCTGCGGGGATGTACCGGCTCGGGCCGCGAAGAGCCCGATGCGGCACAATGCGGCCCGATACGGATCGATACGGCCTGGAATGACCCGGCACAGCACATCCGCCCCCGTTTCCTCAGGCGAACCGCCGCGTGGACACCCTTATGTGTGAAGCGGCCGCCCGCCGGTCCCACGGCTGTGCGTGCGAAAACTACCGTCGTCGCGGGAGGTGACCGAACGATGACAGCCTGTGCGATCGAGCCCTCGGCTACCGGTGAGGACGACGGTATGCCGGAAGCGGGCTGCACCATCACGGTGGACGGCGCCTACGCCGCCCGCCTCGCGCTGGACAACGGCTCCTGGTTCCCGGAGCGCTGGACCCTGGACGGACCCGAGCCGTACGCCGTACCGCTGCCCGGCAACCAGCCCGAGGAGCCCGGCACCGAGGTACAGCCGATGGGCGACGGACGTGTCCTGATCCACCGGGTGGTGGACGGACGGCATGCGTTCGCGCTGCTGTATCCGACCGGACCCGGTACCGGCGAGCTGCCGCTGGGCGCGGTCGAGTGCCCGGAGCCCGCGACCCGACTGAGGCTGCTGCCGCCGGCGCCGGGGGGCGTGTACGCGTACGCCCTCGCGGTCGGCTCGTGGTCCACGGCGGTGTGGCTCGTGGCGGGCGGCGCCTTCGGGCCCGAGCAGCTCGCGGAGATCCCCGGGCGCTGCTCCGGCGGGGTCTGGCTGGACCGGGCGGGGCGGATGCTGGCCCTGGACCGGGAGGTGAGCGGACACACCAAGGCGATCGTGGTGGACCTGGGGCGGGGCGGGGGGGTGTCTCCGCTGCTGCAGATCGCGCTGGGCAGCGACGACCGGCTGCTGCTCGCCGACCGCGACAGCGGACTGCTGTTGATCGGCTCGGACGCGCCCTCGCCCGGGCAGGAACGTTTGGGCTGGGGGGTGCTGGGCAGCACGCTGCCGGTGCGCTTCCCGGACTGCCTGCGGGTTCCGGAGTGCACGGTGACGCCGTTCGCGATCCAGCCGGGACAGGTGTTGACGCCGGAGGACTGTGCGGTGGCGCTGCGCGTCGACGGGGAGTTCGGCAACTGGGTCGCGATGTGGCGGCCGTCCGAGCGGCGGGTGCACCACCTTCCGGCGCCGGAGGGCTGGCTCGCGGGGGCGGGGGTGTGGAGGGAGGACGGGGTACTGCGCCTGCCGTACGCCACGCAGGAGGTGCCGTGCGGGGTGGCGGGGCTGGTGGAGCCTACGGGGCGGGAGTGGTCGGAGCTCTCGGCGTCGGCTGGGGCCTCGGAGCCGAAGACGGCGCGACCCGGAGTCGCCGAACCGGAGGCCGAAGCCGCGGAACCGGAGGCTTCCGAGCCGGTTGTGCCCCGTCCTGTGCCGTTGCGGGAAGCACCTCTGGGACGTCTTGTAACGAAGTAGTGGCGATCGGCGTGCCTGCCTGGATTCGACCCGAGGTGTGCTGGTTAGACTCGCCCGGCTGTAAGAAAGATCATGTTTACGGGGTGAATTCTACTGATGAGCGACACCAGCACCACGCATCCGCTGTCTGCCGGCTCTCACGAGCCCGACGGCCACGGCAAGCACCGGGGCCCGGTCTCGGGCCAGGACAGTGAGGCGACCCCCCACGGCCGCCATCGCAAGCCGGAGCAGGCCGAGTCGGCTGCCTGACGGTACGAGAGAAGAGGGGGCCACCCTGGCGGGTGGCCCCCTTTCCGTTGTCAGCGGCGCCCGGGTACGGCTGTCAGGCGCGCCTGAGCCCCAGCACCTCGGTCGCCGCGAACGTCTCCCCCGGCGGCCGGTCCGCGTAGTGCGGGGTGAGCAGCGCGTCGAGTTCGTCGTACGTGAAGGTGTTCTGCTTGCTGTCGAACTGCGCCCGGACCCGCGGCCGTTCGACGACCGCGACCATCCCGCCGTGCACGACGAGCAGCTGCCCGTTGACCCGCTCGGCCGCGGGCGAGGCCAGATAGCCGACGAGCGGCGCGACATGCTCGGGGGCGAGCGGGTCGAGGCCCTCGTCGGGTTCCTGGAAGCCCGCAAAGACGTCCTCGGTCATCCGGGTCCTGGCGCGTGGGCAGATCGCGTTGGCCGTGACGCCGTACTTGGCGAGGGCGAGGGCCGTGGAGGTGGTCAGCCCGACGATTCCGCCTTTCGCCGCCGCGTAGTTGGGCTGGCCCGCCGAACCGGCGAGGAACGCCTCCGACGAGGTGTTCACGATCCGCCCGTAGACCGGTGCCCCGGCCGCCTTGGACCGCTCCCGCCAGTGTGCGGCCGCGAAGTGGGTGGTGTTGAAGTGTCCCTTGAGGTGGACCCGGATCACTGAATCCCACTCGGACTCGGACATCGAGAAGACCATACGGTCGCGCAGGATGCCCGCGTTGTTGACCAGGGCGTCCAGCTTCCCGAACTCACTGATCGCCAACTCGACCAGTTCCCCGGCCTGTTGGAAGTCGGCGACGTCCCCGGTGTGGGCGAGGGCCGTGCCGCCCGCCGCCCGGATCTCGGCGGCGACCTCCTCGGCGGGACCGGTGGAGGCGGCGCCGGAGCCGTCCCGGCCGGGCTGTCCGTAGTCGTTGACGACGACGGCCGCGCCGAGCCGGGCGAGTTCGAGCGCCTCGGCCCGGCCCAGACCCCGGCCGGCGCCGGTGACGATCGCCGTGAGCCCTTCAAGTGGCAGTGCCATACTGCGCCGCCCTCAGATCTCGATGCACGTACGAAGAGCGGTCCCTGTACGCATCTGGTCCAGTGCCTCGTTGATCTCGGTCAGCGGCACCCGGTGTGTGATCAGGCCCTCAAGGTCGACGCGGCCCGCCCGCCACAGGGCGATGGTGCGCTCGTAGGAGCGCAGGACGTCGCCGCCGCCGTACATCGAGGGCAGGATCCGCTTCTCGTCGAAGAACAGCTCGAACATGTTGAGCTGGAGGAAGTCGTCCATGGCGCCCGCGCCGACGACGACGAGCGTGCCGCCGCGCCGGGTGTTCTCGTACGCCGTCCGCGCCGTGGCGGACCTGCCGACGACCTCGAAGACGTAGTCGAAGCCCTCGCCGCCGGTGATCTCCTGTTTGGCGGCGGCCAGTTCGTCCGGTGACACGGCCCTGGTCGCGCCGAAGGTGAGCGCGGACTCGCGGCGCGAGGCGACCGGGTCCACGGCGACGATCTCGGCGGCGCCCTTGAGCCGCGCCCCCTGGATCGCGGAGATGCCGACACCTCCGCAGCCGATGACGGCGACCGACGAACCGGCCTCCACGTCGGCGGTGTTGAGCACGGCCCCGAGCCCGGTGGTCACACCGCAGCCGATGAGCGCCGCGATGCCGAAGGGCACGTCGTCCGGGATGGGCACGGCGCAGCCCGCGTCGACGACGACCTCCTCGGCGAAGGTGCCGGTGCCCGCGAAGCCGAAGACGTCGGCTGAACTGCCGCCGGACCGCTTGAAGTTGGGGGTTCCGGCATTCATGAATCCGGCCAGGCACAGCTCGGTCTGCCCGCGCTTGCAGGCGGGACAGGCGCCGCAGGCGGGCAGCCAGCAGATGACGACCCGGTCCCCGGACTTCAAGTCCCGTACACCTTCTCCGACTTCGAGGATCTCGCCCGCACCCTCGTGGCCCGGCACGAACGGTGCGGGCTGCGGCAGTACCCCACTCATCGCGGACAGGTCCGAGTGGCACAGCCCCGTGGCGCGCACCCGCACCCTCACCTTGCCGGGGCCGAAGCCCACCGCCTCGACGTCGTCGAGGACCTCCAGCTTGTCCTGGCCGATCTCGTGCAGTACGGCTGCGCGCATGGTGCGGCTCCCCTCGAAGACTGTGCTCAGGTGTGTTCGACGACGGTGTCGGCGAGGACGGGCGCGTCACCTCGCTCGACGGCGCTCACTGCGACCCGCACCGCACCACTGCCCGGGCGCCACATACGGATGCGCAGGGTCTCCCCCGGGTACACGACGCCGGCGAACCGTGTGGTGTACGACCGCACCCGCGTCACGTCCCCGCCGAGCAGCGTGTCGACGACGGCCTTGAGCGTCATGCCGTACGTGCACAGCCCGTGCAGGATGGGCCGGTCGAACCCGGCGAGCTTGGCGAACTCGGGGTCGGCGTGCAGCGGGTTGTAGTCGCCGGAGAGGCGGTAGAGCAGGGCCTGGTCCTCGCGGACGGCGCGCTCGACGGTCCGGTCCGGCTCGCCGACGGGCGGGTCGAGGCGTGCTGAGGGGCCGCGGTCGCCGCCCCAGCCGCCTTCCCCTCGTACGAAGATCTGCGCGTCGTTGGTCCACAACGGGCCGTCGGTGTCGGTGACTTCGGTGCGCATCACCAGCACGGCCGCCTTGCCCTTGTCGTACACGGCGGCGATGCGGCCGGTGGCGGTCGCGGTGCCTCGCGCCGGGATGGGGCGGTGGATCGTCAGCGACTGGCCCCCGTGGAGGACCTTGGCGAGGTCCACCTCGACGCCGGGCATGGACAGGCCGCTGATCACTCCGGGCGAGCCGCTGCCCGCGACGGTGGCGAAGCTCGGCAGGACATGCAGCCGGGACTCCAGGGTGTAGCGCAGCTCGTCGGGGTCGGTGGCCGGGCGGCCGGCGCCGATGCCGAGGTGGTAGAGCTGGACGTCCCGGTGGTCCCAGGCGATCTCCCCCGAGCGGGGTTCGGCGGCGAGGGCCTTGGCTGCGTCGATGGGCATACGGCTCCTGACACTGGCGGCTTCGAGACCTCGGTGCGACTGTCCGCACCGTCGGCCGCACCGAGGTCGTCACGGGCCGACCTAGAACGCGTTCCAGTCCGGCGCCCCCTGTATAGCCGAGCACCCGGCACTTGTGAAGGCTCCTGACGAGGTGTCAGATCGCTCGGCCGTGACATTTGTACTGCCCGAGTGCGGACATCAGCATCTGCCGGACGGAGCGCCCGACTCCCTACCGTCGTAGGCATGACACAGACGGAGAACACCGCCGTGTCCTTCACGGGGGCGGTCAAGACATACGGCGCGGTCCGCGCCGTGGACGGCATCGATCTGGAGATCACGCGCGGCGAGACGGTCGCCCTGCTGGGCCGCAACGGCGCCGGAAAGTCGACGACGATCGCGCTGCTGCCGTGGCTGGGCTCGGTCCCCTTCACGCTGCTCGGTCTGGGCAACGGCTATCGGCTGACCGGCCCGGCCACGGGCGTGGCGAACATGGTGTGCAACCTGGGTCTGGCGGTGGTGGGCGGGCTGTGGTTCCCCATCACCCTGTTCCCGGACTGGCTGCGCGCCCTGTCCGCCTACACGCCCACCAATCGCTTCGCCCAGCTCGGCACCTCGGTCGCCGAGGGGCACTCGCCGGCGCCGGGTGCGATCCTCGTGCTGGCGCTCTGGCTGCTGGCGTTCGGTTCCTACGCCGTCCTTTCGTACCGCCGCAGCGCCGAGAACATCTGACCCGGGGGAGCGGACGACATGTCGTGGTGGAGCAAGGGCTCGTGTCAGCTGGGCGCGTGGCGGACGGCGCGGGCGGAGTGGCGGGAGGACATGGACCGCTTCAGGGCTGCGCAGAAGGAGGCCCGGAAGAACGGGGAGGTGCCTGAGCACCCGGGCCCGCCGCCCACCGGGTTCGCCCTGCTGCCCTGGCTGCTGCTGGGCCTGGGCTCGCTGTCCAACCTTCTGCAGGGCCAGACCCCGAATCCGTGGATCGGCGGCCTGGGTCTGCTCACCTTCAACTCGCTGTACATCTACGTGGTGTTCCGCGCCTTCGACAAGCAGAAGCGCGAGGAGGTCTCCACCCGGGTGGCGCTGCTGCTGATGGCCCTGGTGACCTGCGCTCTGGCCGTCGGCTACGGCGGCAACTGGCTGCTGTTCTTCCCGCTGCTCGGCCTCGCGACCGGCGCGATCCTGCGGGGCCCGCGGCTGGGGCAGATCGGTCTCGCGCTGAGCGCGCTGGCGGGCGGTGTCTCCGGGGTGCGGGAGGGGTGGGACGCGGTGAACATCGCGTACAGCACGTTCCTGGCGACGATGGTGACCGCCGCGATACTCTCCCTCGCCGAGGCCGTACGGGAACTGCGCGCCGCCCGTGAGGAACTGGCCCGCCGCGCGGTGGAGAAGGAGCGCCTGCGCTTCTCCCGCGATCTGCACGACCTGCTCGGGCACACCCTGTCGGTGATCGTGGTGAAGTCGGAGGCGGCCCGCCGGCTGGCCCCGCGCGACATGGACGCCGCGCTGGCGCAGATCGGCGACATCGAGTCCGTCGGCCGGCAGGCGCTGACCGAGATCCGCGAGGCGGTGACCGGCTACCGGGAGGGGAGCCTGGCCACCGAGCTGGCCCGCGCCGACTCCGCCCTGTCCGCGGCGGGCGTGGAGCCGGTGGTCCGCCGGTCCGGCACCCCGCTCGCCCCGCAGACGGAGGCCCTGCTGGGCTGGGTGGTCCGCGAGGCGGTCACCAATGTCGTCCGGCACAGCGACGCGAGCCGCTGCGAGATCACGGTCTCCTCCGGCGCCGAGCGCGTACGGCTCACGGTCACGGACAACGGCACCGGTGCGCGGGTGACCGAACCCCGGGAAGGCATCGGCGGCACCGGCCTCAAGGGGCTGACCGAGCGCCTCGCGACGGCGGGCGGCTCCCTGCACGCCGGCCCGTCGCCGCGCGGCGGTTTCACCGTGACCGCCGAACTTCCCGTGGAACCGGCGGAGTTTCCGGACGTCGTACTGGCTACGGCGCCCAAGGCGTCGTGACCACCCAGCTCACGTCGTCGCTCCACGACGTGGCGCTGTCCCAGGTGTTCGAGCCGCCGTTGCTCGCTATGTAGACGTTGTGGTCGTAGTGCCTCAGATAGCGGGTCGGGTAGTTGTAGGAGGCGAACGACGTCCCTGTGCCGCTCTTCCCCGTCTGGGGACAGAAGGTGGCGTCGGCCCTGAACTGCGCGGTGCCGGTCATGGGCTGCCGCTGGAGCCGGTAGTTGTAGTGCCGCAGGAAATCGCCGGGGTAGTTGCGCGACTCGAAGGACACACAGGAGCTGTCGGCGAGGCCGCGGCGGACGATCCAGGTGGCGTCGTTCTTGTCGAGGGCCGAACTGCTCGATGTCACCGGGGAGATGACGGCCGCGTCGTTCTGGAGACGGACGTATTCGGTGGTGCAGCAGGAGGTCGTCGCGCGCAGCGATATCTCGGAACCGGGGTTCAGTGACCCGGTGCTGCCGGTCGGGCCGCCGTAGCCGACGGAGACGATGTTGCTCTGTACGGCGTCGTCCCGCCACAACGACCTCACGATCGAGGGTGCGGGCGGGGCCGGGACGCAGACTTGGTCGAGATGCCGAACGTCGTTCGATCGAAATACCGAACTATTCGGAGTCGAAATTCCGAACAATTACCGGAAATGCAGAGGCGATTGTTTTGTGTATCGTCGGCGGGCGTCAACCCATCGGACCGGACAATGCCGATTCTTTGGTTGGCTAAGCTTGGCGCGTGAAGAACATCAGGGTCCTGCTCGCCGAGGACCAGGGCATGATGCGCGGCGCCCTCGCGCTGCTGCTCGGCATGGAGCCGGACATCGAGGTCGTCGCCCAGGTCGCGGCGGGCGACGCGATCGTCGACACGGCGCTCACCCACCGGCCGGACGTAGCCCTCCTCGATATCGAACTGCCGGGCCTCAGCGGCCTGGACGCGGCAGCGGAGCTGCGCGAACAGGTGCCCGACTGCCGGGTGCTGATCCTGACCACCTTCGGCCGGCCCGGCTATCTGCGCCGGGCCATGGAGGCCGGGGCGGCGGGGTTCCTGGTCAAGGACGGTCCGGTGGAGGACCTGGCCGTGGCGATCCGGCGCGTGCTCACCGGAGAGACGGTGGTCGACCCGGCGCTCGCCGCCGCCGCGCTGAGCGCCGGGCCCAGTCCGCTCACCGCCCGCGAGTGCGACGTACTGAAGGCGTCCGTGGACGGGGCGACCGTGGCCGACATCGCCGCGAAGCTCCATCTGTCGGAGTCCACGGTCCGCAACTACCTGTCCTCCGCGATCGGCAAGACGGGCACCCGCAACCGGATGGAAGCGATGCGCGAGGCGCGGCAGCAGGGCTGGCTGTGACGACCTGCCACCGCGCTCCTTCCGCCTGCCGCTACTTCGTCACCTCCACCGACTTGTAGGCCGTACCTGCCGGGGCCAGGCAGACGAACCAGTTCGCCGAAGCCCCGGCCACGGGGCGGATCACCATGTCCCCGGGCTCGTACTCAGGCCACATAGACCTGTTCGAGAGTCGACTGGACCAGGTCCTCGGCAGCGTGCTGCTCCCCCGTGAGGAGAAATGCCGTACGCATCAGCCGTGGCCAGCGGCCGACGACGAAGCTCTGGAACTCCTCGTCCCGAGCCTTGTTCCGATCCCCCATGGGCACCTCCTAGATGTAGGAAGGAGTCCACGGACGGCCCGGATCGTTGCCTCACCCGTCGCACATCATCGCGCGGCACCCACCGGGATCCTCCTCGGCAGCCACACCAGCATCAGCACCGCCCCGCCGAGCAGCAGCGCCGTACTCGTGCGGAAGGCCAGCGCGTAGCCCTCGGTCAGCGCCTCCGCCCCGCCTCCACTCCCGGTCCGGGCCGCCGCGATCGTCGACATGACCGCGAGCCCCAGCGAACCGCCCATCGTGCGCGAGGTGTTGATCAGCCCCGACACCAGACCGGCCTCCCCCGGCGCCGCCCCTGACGTGGCCAGCGAGGCGAGCGGTGTCGCGGCCAGGCCCGCGCCCAGCATCATCAGGATTCCCGGGAACATGATCGCCGTCACATACTGCCCGTGCGCGTTCATCGTCGACTGCCAGGCGAACCCGGCGGCGGCCACCAGCGTGCCCAGCGCCGCCACGTTCCGCGCCCCGGCGACCGGCATGAACCGCGGCGCGAGCTTCGAGCCGACGACGACGGCCAGCGAGCTGGGCACGAGGGCGAGTCCGGCGTCCAGCGGAGAGTAGCCGAGCACGTTCTGGGCGTACAACGTCATGAAGTACCACATACAGAACATCGCCGAACCGCTCAGCAGCATCGCCGTGTTCGCCGACGCCACCGCGCGCAGCCGCAGCAGCCCGAGCGGCATCAGCGGAGCCGCCGTACGCGCCTCGACGACGAGGAACAGCCCGAGCAGCGCGAGCCCGGCGGCGAGCGGTACCAGCGTGGCCGCGGCCGTCCACCCCTCGGCCTCGGTCTGCACGATCCCGTACGCCAGCGTCGCGAGTCCCGCCGTCACCAGCAGCGCGCCCGGCAGATCGAGGCGCCGCCGGTCCCCCGCCCGGCTCTCCACCAGCCAGACCAGGGAGCCCGCCAGCACCAGGGCACCCACGGGCACGTTGATCAGCAGCACCCAGCGCCACGACAGCACGTCCACCAGCACGCCACCGACGACCCCGCCCGCCGCGCCGCCGCCCGCGCCGACCGCGGTCCACGTGGCGATGGCCCGAGCCCGCGCCGCCCCCTCCGGCACGGCGGCGGTCAGCAGCGTGAGCGTCGAGGGCGCGAGGACCGCCGCCCCGAGCCCCTGCACGGCCCGCGCGAGCAGCAGTTGCCACCCCTCCTGGGCGAGGCCGCCGCCCAGCGAGGCCAGCGTGAACAGGCCGAGCCCGACCAGGAACATGCGCTTACGGCCGTAGAGGTCACCGGCGCGTCCGCCGAGCAGCATGAATCCGGCGAAGGCGATGGCGTACGCGTTCACCACCCACTGGAGTCCCGAGGCGCTCAGCCCCAGGTCGGTGCGCATGGACGGCAGCGCCACGTTGACGACGGACACGTCCAGCACGACCAGGAACTGTCCCGCGCAGGCGAGTGCCACCACCAGCCAGGTGGGGGGCGTGGTGCGACGGTATATCGGAGTGGTGCCGGCGGCTTCGAGCATGGGTGTCATGCTCTCAACCCGGTTACAGTCCTTGCATCGGCTTTTCGCTGCAGGCGGGTCTGGGCCAAAGGTCCTAGACCACCCGCAGCAGCGTCACGGCCGCCGCCCCGTCCTCGACGAGCTGTCGCGCCAGAGCACGTTCCACGAACAGGCCAGACCTGACGGAAGACCAGATCCCCATGGGAAGGTCAAGAATTCCTTAGCGGCCCGAAGCAACGGAATAGTTGCTCATGCATACGAGGTTCACCCAACACTTATGTCACGCGGGAGGCCTCACTCAATGACGCACACGACGACCGACCAGCCCACCCGGAGCGCGAACGGGGCACTCGTCCCCGTACTCGCCTTCGCGGGCATCGTGGTCGCGGTGATGCAGACCCTGCTCGTCCCGGTCATCAAGGATCTGCCGCAACTCCTGGGCACCGCGCCCAGCAACGCCACCTGGGTCCTGACCTCGACCCTGCTCTCCGGCGCCGTGGCCACCCCGATCATGGGCCGCCTCGGCGACCTGTACGGCAAGCGACGGATGCTGATCCTCAGCCTCGCCGTGATGGTGGTCGGCGCCCTGATCAGCGCGCTCACCAGCCAGCTGCTGACGATGATCGTCGGCCGCGCCCTCCAGGGCTTCGCGATGGGCGCGATCCCGCTCGGCATCGGCCTGATGCGCGACATGCTGCCGCGCGAGCGGCTCGGCTCCGCGATGGCCCTGATGAGCTCCTCGATCGGCGTCGGCGGCGGCCTCGCGCTGCCGGCCGCGGCCCTGGTGGCCCAGCACGCCGACTGGCACGCCCTGTTCTACGGCGCCGCCGGTCTCGGCGTCGTCTCCATCGTCCTCACCCTCCTCGTCGTACCGGAGTCCCCGATGCGCGCCAAGGGCTCCTTCGACCTCCTTGGCGCACTCGGCCTGTCCACGGGCCTGGTCCTCTTCCTCCTGCCCATCACCAAGGGCAGCGACTGGGGCTGGACCTCGGGCACCACGCTCGGCCTGTTCGGCGCATCGGCCCTCGTCCTCCTCCTGTGGGGCGTCCTGGAGCTGCGCCTGAAGGCTCCGCTGGTCGACCTGCGCACCACGGCCCGCCCGGCGGTCCTCTTCACCAACCTCGCGTCGATCATGGTCGGCGTCAGCTTCTACGTCGTGTCGCTCGTCCTGCCCCAGCTCCTCCAGCTGCCGAAGGCCACCGGGTACGGCCTCGGCCAGTCGATGGTCGCCGCGGGTCTGCTGGTGGCGCCGCTCGGCCTGACGATGATGTTCACGGCGCCCGTCTACGCCCGCCTCTCCGCCAAGTACGGCCCCAAGGTCACCCTGATCCTCGGCATGCTGATCATCGCGATCGGCTACGGCGCCGGCCTCGGCCTGATGAGCGCCCCCTGGCAGAGCCTCCTCATCGCCGTGATCCTCGGCGCGGGCATCGGCCTCGCCTACTCCTCGCTGCCCGCGCTGATCGTCGGCGCGGTCCCGGCGTCGGAGACGGGGGCGGCCAACGGCCTGAACACCCTGATGCGGTCCATCGGTACGTCGGTGTCGAGCGCCGTGATCGGCATGGTGCTGGCCAACACCGCGAACAACGTGGGCGGGGTCGCCATCCCGACCATGCACGGCTTCCGCGTCTCCTTCCTGATCGCGACGGGCGCGGTGGCGCTGGGCCTGATCCTGGCCCTGTTCCTGCCCGGCCGGCGCCCGGCGGCCCATCCGCAACTGCGGGCCAGCAGCGAGGAGGACGCCAACCTCGCCCGCGCGGAGGAGGCGCTGCGCGGCTTCCGCGGCCGGGTCCTGGACGCCCACGGCACCCCGGTTCCCCGCGCCAAGGTGACGCTGATCGACCGCAGGGGCCGCCAGGCAGGAGCGGCCCTCTCCGCCGAGGACGGCAGCTACACCCTCACGGTCCCGGCCGAGGGCGCGTACGTACTGGCGGCAAGGGCCACGGGCCACGGCCCCCACGCCTCCTCGGCGACCCACGCGGGCGACGACCGCGCGGTGGACCTGGACCTCGCGCTGCCGGGCGAGACGGTCAGCGCCTGAAGACCGGCCTGACGACCACCTGAGATCGACGCCACCCGTACCCCCTGTCGCCCCGGCGGCAGGGGGTACGACAGCATGGGCCGCCGAGAGCGTCGTACGACCGAGAGGAACCCCATGTCCGCGGCACCCAAGCCCGAGATCCTCGCCGCGTTCGAGGTGGCGAAGGGGTTCATGCCCCTGGATGAGGGGCTTGCCCTGTACGTCGCCGCCATCGAGGCGGGGCGGTTGGGGCTGCCGTTGCTGGAGGTCGGCACATACTGCGGGCGGTCGACGATTCTGCTCGCGGACGCGGCCCGGCAGGCCGGGGTCACCGCGCTCACCGTCGACCACCACCGGGGCAGCGAGGAGCAGCAGCCGGGCTGGGACTACCACGACCCGGAGACCGTCGACCCCGAGGTCGGCCTGATGGACACGCTCCCGACCTTCCGCCGGACGCTGCACAAGGCGGGTCTCGAGGAGCACGTGGTGGCCCTGGTGGGGCGTTCCCCGCAGGTGGCGAAGATCTGGAACTCCCCGCTCGGCCTCGTCTTCGTCGACGGCGGCCACACCGATGAGCACGCCCGCGCCGACTACGAGGGCTGGGCCCCGCACGTGGCCGAGGGCGGGCTGCTCGTCATCCACGACGTGTTCCCGGACCCGAAGGACGAGTTCACCGGCCAGGCCCCGTACCGCGTCTACCTGCGTGCCCTGGAGTCCGGCGCCTTCACCGAGACGTCCGTCACAGGTTCGCTGCGCGTGCTGCGCCGGACGGGGGCGGGCAGCTGAGTACCCGGGTGCACCCATCCGTTGGGACGCTCCCGCCAGGTGAGCCTGAGCCCCACACCCGGCCGCTAGGGTGGCAGGCGTGTCGTACGTAGGCCCGGACTTCGATCCCCCGCAACCGCGCCGGTCCCGGCGGGCGCCCCTGACCGTCGCTCTCGCCGCGCTGGCGCCGGGAGCGCTGCTCGGCTGGCTCGTGTACGAGGCGGTGGGCGCGCCGGGGGGTGGGGCGGGGGACTCCGCGAAGCCGGGGGGCGCCGCGACGTCGGCGTCCGCCACGGCGTCGTCGCCTGCCCCGAGCAGGTCCTCCGACAGTGACCAGAAACACAGCCCGGCACCCACCCGTTCCGCCCCTGCCGCGTCCGGCCCCCTCAAGGGCAAGGTGATCGTGATCGACCCGGGGCACAACCCCGGCAACTTCCGGCACACGGCCGAGATCAACCGCAAGGTGGACATCGGCAACAGCCGCAAGGAGTGCGACACGACGGGTACGGCCACCAATGACGGTTGGCCCGAGGCCGAGTTCACGCTGGACGTGTCCCATCGGCTGCGCACGCTCCTGGAGAAGGAGGGTGCCACGGTGAAGCTGACCCATGACGGGGACGAGCCGGCGTGGGGCCCGTGCGTGGACGAGCGGGCGCGGATCGGCAACACCGCGCGCGCCGACGCGGCCATCTCGATCCACGCGGACGGCTCGGCGGCGGGCAACCGCGGCTTCCATGTGATCCTGCCGGGGTCGGTGCACTCCGGTGCCGCCGACACTCGCCCGATCGTGGGCCCTTCGCGCGACCTCGGCGAGCGCATCGCGGGCAACTTCGTGCGCGCGACGGGCAGCGCGCCGTCCAACTACGTAGGCGGCGGTACCGGTCTCGTCACCCGTACCGACCTGGGCGGTCTCAACCTGTCGACGGTTCCGAAGGTGTTCATCGAGTGCGGCAACATGCGCGACGGCAAGGACGCCGCGCTGCTGACGAGCGGCGCGTGGCGGCAGAAGGCGGCGCAGGGGATCTCTGAGGGAATCGTGAGTTTCCTGCGCGGGTAGGCAGCGGGCTGCCGATCCCGGCGGACACCGTGATCGTACGGACGATAATGTCGTTCCTACGACGAGGGGCCACCCCCGCGCTTCACACCGGGGCCCGAGGGCGACAGGGTGACAGCGACGCCTCTACCGACGAGACGACCTACGAAGGACCTGAAGTGAATATCCGCTCCCTCACTCGAGGCGACGGCGTGGTGATCGGAGCAGCGGTGTTGCTCTTCATCGCGTCGTTCCTCGATCTCTACACCATCTCCGGCACCGGCTACTCGGTCGGCCGGAACGCGTGGGACTCGCTCGGGCAGGGCATCGGCACGTTCATGGCCGGTGTCATCGGTGGCGCCCTGATCGTCGTCAACCGCAGCCTGCCGCAGCCGCGCAAGGTGGCCGGGCTCGACCTCGGCACGGTCGGCGCCGCGTTCACCGTGATGACGGCCTGGACCCTGCTGTGGACGCTCCTTGACCTGGGCGACGTCGACGCCGGTTCCGGTCTGATCCTCGGCTTCGTCGCCTCCCTCGTCCTGGCCGGCGCCGCCATCGCCGGCCCCCTCGTCCCGGCCCTCCAGGCTCCCCTGGTCCCGGCTCCCAAGCCCCCGGCCCCGCAGCCCTACGGTGCGCAGCCGCAGGCCGGTTACGGCTACCCGGGTGCCCAGCCGCAGCCGTACGGCGGTCAGCCGCAGCCGCAGCAGCCGTACGGGCAGCAGCCGCCGGCCCAGCAGGCCGCCCCTGCGCCGGACTTCTCGCCGTTCTGGTTCGCCGTGCCGGTGCCGCGCCCGCTGTTCGGTGAGGACGGTTCGCCGACGCCGATCGCCGAACTGGCGCCGGGCACCTGGTACTTGGCGGTCGAGCAGCGCGGTGCGCAGCTCGTCGCGCAGACCCAGGACGGCCGCCGCGGTGTGCTGCAGGACACGTCCGGGATCCAGCGCGGCTGAGCCCACCCCCGTCGCGCACGGCCCCTCACCCTTCCGGGCGGGGGGCCGTCGTCGTACAGTCGCTCCGACCCCGAAAATCTGACGATCCGTCAGGAGGCAGGTATGCGGCTCGGTCTCGCACTCGGCTACTGGGGGCGCGGCCCCTCCGCGGACCATGTGTCGCTGGCGCGGGAGGCGGAGCGGCTCGGCTACGACTCGGTGTGGACGGCCGAGTCCTGGGGCTCGGACGCTTTCACCCCGCTCACCTGGATCGCCGCACAGACCTCAACCATTAAGCTGGGTACGGCCGTTGCCCAGATGGCGGCTCGCTCCCCCACCACGACGGCGATGCACGCCCTCACTCTGGACCATCTCTCCGGCGGGCGCGTCATGCTGGGCCTCGGGCTGTCCGGGCCGCAGGTGGTGGAGGGCTGGTACGGGCGCCCGTTCCCGGCGTCACCGCTGACCGCGACCCGGGAGTACGTCGAGGTCGTACGGCAGGTGCTGCGCCGCGAGGCGCCGGTGTCCTCGGACGGCCGCTTCCACACCCTGCCCTACCGGGGCCCGGACGGCACCGGACTCGGCAAGCCTCTCAAGCCGATCACCCATCCCCTGCGCCCCGGACTCCCCGTCCTGCTGGGCGCCGAGGGCCCGAAGAACGTGGCCCAGACGACCCGGATCGCGGACGGCTGGCTGCCGCTGTACTGGTCGCCGAGCCGCCCCGAGGTGTACGGACCGGCGCTCGCCGACCTGCCCGAGGGCTTCCTGGTCGCACCCATGGCCCAGGTGCGGGTCTGCGACGACGTCGCCGCCGGCCTTCTCCCCGTCAAGGCCATGCTCGGCTTCTACATCGGCGGGATGGGCCACGCGGCCCGCAACTTCCACGCCGATCTGATGTCACGCATGGGGTACGAGGAGGAGGCCCGGCGGATCCAGGAGCTGTTCCTGGCCGGGCGGCATGAGGAGGCGGTGCGCGCCGTACCGGACGCCTTCGCCGACGAGATCAGCCTGGTCGGCCCGCGCGAACGCATCGCCGAGCGGCTGGAGTCGTGGCGCAAGGGCCCGGTGACGGACCTGCTGGCCCTGGCACCGGACCCGCACACGCTAGCGGTGCTCGCGGAGCTCAACTCCTAGCCGCCGCCCGGAAGATGGCGACCGGATCCGAGTCTGGCGTCGGACACCTGCTCTCCTGCCTCTTTCGGGGGCAGAATCATCAGGAACCACGCCCAACGCTCACCGCCGGAAGGGCCAACGGCGGGCGAACTCGGGGCGAATGCCAGTCCCGTCGTGCCTGCCTGACGCTGCGTCACCCGTCCTTATCCGCCTGCGAGTTGACCGGCGGACGGCACCTTGTCCTTGACCTCGGCGCCCGCGCTCTTCCCGGCGTCCTTGACCTGACCGATGATGTCGTTGAAGGAACCGGCCGCAGAGTCGGTCGAGCCGCCGCCCTTGCGCAGCTTCTTCGGCAGGTCCTTGAGGGCGTCGACGCCGGCGGTCAGCGGTGCGACAGCCTTGGACAGCGTCGGGTCGCCCTTGGCGTTCCGCAGCGCCGCCTTGAGCCTGTTGTACGCGAAGGCTCCGGCGACCCCGGCCTTGATCAGGGCGGCCCTGCGCCCGTGCGCCCCCTTCTTGAACTTGCCGGCCTTCCACGGCTTCACGATCCACTGGTAGGTGGCTCCGGCCGCGAGGCCCGCGTTCGCCACGAAGCGCGTCTTGGCGAACTTCTGTTTCTCCGCCGACGTACTCGGACTTGGTTCGGCTGCGGCCACGAGGGACGTGGCCGCGTTGTCCCGGTCGGTGGTCTCGCTGCCCGCGTAGGCGGTGGTGGCACCGGCGAGCAGGGCACAGCACAGCGTGAGCGCCAGGACGAGGCGCCGTATGGGTACGGGCACGAGGACCTCCGGGGTCTTCTCGCGAGCAGATGTCCCCTCAGCCACCGTCACCCAACTCGGCTGCTTACGCCACTTGGGGGAACCGGTACGGAATTCACCTTTCCGGTTTTACCGGAGCGTTTCCTGTTTCACCGCGCCGCCGGCGGCAAGCCGAAGGACATGTCCCCTCGATATCGCAATGGAGCCAACCAGACCGGCACGGTCATCGCGATCGTCGCCGACGTCATGGCCTTCGTCCTGGGCCTGTGGATCCTGATGTACCTGCTGGACGCCAATCGCGCAAACGATCTCGTCCAGTTCGTGCACGACGCGGCCGCGTGGCTCGCAGGCTGGTCGCACGATCTGTTCACCTTCGACGAGGCGTGGGCCCGGGTCGTGGCCGGATACGGCCTCGCCGCGGTCGTCTACCTCTTCGTCGGCCACGCCGTCGCCAACCGCCTGCACCGACACTGAGAACCCACGCCGCCGGGCGGCCCGGGCGCAACGACACAGCCGGCTGGTCGCACGACCACCGGGGAGCGGGGGTCCCTCCCGCATGACACAGCACCTTCGACGAGGCGTGGGCCCGGGTCGAGGCCGGATACGGCCTCGACCCGGTGGTCTAGGTGCAGCAGTCGGGGTCCAGGCCACTGGGCAGATGCTCGCCGCCGAACACCGCGCAGGTGGCCTCGTGGCCGCCGAGGGCGGCGACCGCCAACAGGAGCGAGCCCGCCGTCCAGGTGGTGAGTTCGCGCGGCCAGATCGTGCCGTCGTCGAAGACGTAGCCCGTCCAGTAGAGGCCGGAGTCCGCATCGCGCAGGTGCCGGATGGACTGGAGGATCTCCAGCGCGCGGTCGGACTCGCCCATCGCCCAGAGGACCAGGGCGAGTTCGCAGGACTCGCCGCCGGTGACCCAGGGGTTGGGGACGACGCACCGCACACCGAGTCCGGGGACCACGAACCGCTCCCAGGACTCCTCCATGCGGGACTTGGCCTCCGGGCCGGTGAGCGCGCCGCCCAGGATCGGGTAGTACCAGTCCATCGAGTAACGGTCCTTGTCGAGGAACCGCTCGGGGTGGCGGCGGATCGCGTGCCGGAGAGCGCCGAGCGCCAACTCCCAGTCCGGCTGCGGCTCTTCGCGCTGCTCGGCGATGGCGAGCGCGCAGCGCAGGGCGTGGTGGATCGACGAACTGCCGGTCAGCAGCGCGTCGGTGGTGGCGATGCCGTCGTCCTCGCGCCGCCAGCCGATCTGGCCGCCGGGCTGCTGGAGCCTGAGCACCCATTCGACGGCCGCGTACACGGACGGCCACATGCGGTCCAGGAACGTGTCGTCGCCGGTGGAGAGGTAGTGGTGCCAGACCCCTACGGCTATGTAGGCGACGAAGTTGGACTCGCGGGAGCGGTCGGTGACGTCGTCGTGGGCGCCGTCCGCGTAGGCCGCGTACCAGGAGCCGTCCTCGTTCTGGTGCGTGGCGAGCCAGGTGTACGCCCGCTCGGCAGCCGTGTGCTCGCCCGCCGCGTCCAGGGCCATCGCGGCCTCGGTGTGGTCCCACGGGTCGAGGTGGTGACCGCGGAACCACGGGATGGCGCCGTCCTCCCGCTGCACGGCGAGGACGCCACGGACGGTCGCGGCGGCCTGCTCGGCGGTGAGGACCCCGGGCAGGACGAGGTGTTCTGTCCGGGGAGTGGTCACTTGGAGTCCACCCGGGGAAGGTGGGGCTTGGTCGCGTACGCCACGAAGCTCTTGCCGATGACCGGGTTCAGCGCCTGCTCGGCGACCCGGGTGGCCAGCGGCTTCTTCATGATGTCCCAGACCAGCAGCTTGTGGTACGCCTTCACGGGCAGCGCCTGGTCGTTGTCCACACCGAAGGCGCACTTCAGCCACCAGTACGGCGAGTGCAGGGCGTGGGCGTGATGCGTGCCGTAGGGCTTGAGACCGGCCTCGCGGATCTTGGCCAGCAGCTCGTCTGCCTTGTAGATCCGGATGTGCCCGCCCTCGACCTCGTGGTAGGCGTCGGAGAGGGCCCAGCAGACCTTCTCGGGGCCGTAGCGGGGCACGGTGATGGCGATCCGGCCGCCCGGCCTGAGCACACGCACCATCTCGGCGAGGACGCCCTTGTCGTCGGGGATGTGCTCCATCACCTCGGAGATGATGACGACGTCGAAGGACTCGTCGGGGAAGGGCAGCGCGAGGGCATCGCCCTCCATGGCGGTGGCGGTGGCACCGGCGGGGGCCTCGCCGGCCTCCTTCATCGCCGCGAACCACTTGGCGACCTCGCGGATCTCCTCGCCGTTCTGGTCGAGGGCCACGACCTGCGCGCCGCGCCGGTAGCACTCGAAGGCATGCCGGCCGGCCCCGCAGCCGAGGTCCAGGACGCGGTCGCCCGGGGCGAGCGGGAACCGGGAGAAGTCGACGGTCAGCACGTGGCCCTGCTTTCGGGATAGACACCGGTGACACTGTTCGGGGCAGCACCCACGGCCCCCTCGGCCGGGGAGCCGCCGAAGTCGTCGGCCGCGGAGACACTCGCGATACGGCCGCGGCTGCCGGCCGGGGACTCGGCCAAGCCCAGGGAGCCACCGAGGTCGTCGGCCACGGAGACACTCGTCATACGGCTCTGGCTGCCGGCCGGGGACTCGGCCAAGCCCGGGGAGCCAACAAGGTCGTCGGCCGCGGAGACACTCGTCATACGGCCGTGGCTACCGGCCGGGGACTCGGCGAAGCCGCCCGAACCGCCGCCGCTGCCGCCGTCGGCCGCAACCCCACCGGAGCCCGCCGCGGCACGGCCGCCATGGGCCCCGAGCCCCCCGGAACCCCCCACCGCACGGCCGCCATCGGCCTCCAGACCCTCGGAAACCGCCGCAGCACGGCCGCCATCGGCCCCGAGCCCGTCGGAACCCCCCGCAGCACGGCCGCCATCGACCCCCAGACCCGCAGAACCCCCCGCAGCACGACCGGCATCGACCCCGGGACCCTCGGAACCCCCCGCAGCACGACCGGCATCGACCCCGGGACCCTCGGAAACCGCTGGAGCACGGCCCCCGGTCCCGCTCGCGCCGCGGCGCGGACCCCGTACCGCCGAACCGCCGGAGGCGATCGCCTCTCGGTAGCGGGACACCGTGCCCTGGGCGGCTCTGGCCCAGGTGAAGTGGCTGAGGACCCGTTCGCGGCCCGCCGTGCCGAGGCGGGTGCGCAGGTCCGGGTCGGACAGGAGCCGGCCGAGCGCGGCGGCCAGCGCGCCCGCGTCGCCCGGCGGTACCGTCAGGCACGTCTCGCCGTCGCGGCCCGCGACCTCGGGGATCGCGCCGCCGGTCGTGGCGACCAGCGGCGTTCCGGTGGCCATCGCCTCGGCGGCCGGCAGGGAGAAGCCTTCGTACAGCGACGGCACGCAGGCGACCTCGGCCGAACGGACCAGGTCGACCAGTTCGGCGTCCGAGATGCCCTTCACGAACTCGACGGCGCCCTCCAGGCCGTACCGCTCGATGGCCTGCGCCACCGGCCCATCCTGGGCGCGCTTGCCGACGACCACGAGATGGGCGTCGGGGTGCTCGGTACGCACCTTCGCCAGCGCCTCGACGAGGAAGACCAGCCCCTTGAGCGGCACGTCCGCGCTGGACGTGGTCACGATCCGGCCCGGCACCACAGGCACCGACGGATCCGGCGAGAAAAGGTCGGTGTCGGCGCCGATGTGGACGACGTGGATACGGTCCTGGGAGACACCGAGGTGGTCCACGATCTCCTGCTGCGAGGTGCCGGAGACCGTCAGGACGGACGGCAGGCGCCGGGCGACCCGCTTCTGCATGCGCGTGAAGGCGTACCAGCGACGCACGGAGTACCGGCGCTGCCACCCCTCGGCCGCGTCCAGCTCCAACTGCCGGTCCACGGTGATGGGGTGATGGATGGTGGTGACGAGAGGCGCACCCACATCCCCCAACAGCCCGTAACCCAACGTCTGGTTGTCGTGCACGACGTCGAACTCGCCCCGCCGGGCCCGCAGATGACGGCGTGCGCGGAGGGAGAAGGTCAGTGGCTCGGGGAAGCCGCCGGTCCACATGGCCGCGACTTCGAGGGCGTCGACCCAGTCCCGGTACTCGTCCCGGTTCGGCGTGCGAAAGGGGTCGGGCTGGCGGTAGAGGTCCAGGCTCGGCAGCTCGGTCAGGCTCAGCCGGTCGGCGTACTCCGCGCCCTCGTCGAGGATCGGGTACGGCTGCGAACCGATGACCTCGACGCGGTGCCCGAGGCGGGCCAGCTCGCGCGAGAGGTGCCGTACGTAGACACCTTGCCCGCCGCAGAACGGGTTCCCTTTATAGGTGAGAAGCGCGATGTCGAGCGGTCGCTCGCCGTCGGCTGCGGAGTCCTGCCGGGCACCCGCACCCCTGGCCTCAGCGGTCACTCCGGACCCCCTTCTCCCTGCACTTCCCGCGAGACTACGACGGGACGGTAATCTAGAACAAGTTTCAGACTTGATCGTTCAAGAGGCTCTGAATCTACCGGCAGGTAGGGGTGCTGTGAGCAGTGGATCAGGTGATTCGCGCCACGGCGCGGACCCCTGCCATGCTGTGTGATCACCTGCCCTCACCGACTGTCACGGAACGGGACCCATGCCTGCGGAAGCCAAGGTGGAAGCCACTGCCGCCCACGCGAGACAGCCGGCCTCGCCGCCCCTCACCGAGCGACAGGAGGCCCGCCGCCGGCGGATCCTGCACGCGAGCGCGCAGTTGGCGAGCCGGGGCGGTTTCGACGCGGTGCAGATGCGGGAGGTCGCGGAGTCCTCGCAGGTCGCCCTGGGCACGCTCTACCGCTACTTCCCCTCCAAGGTGCACCTCTTGGTCGCCACGATGCAGGACCAGCTGGAGCATCTGCACGGCGCGCTGGGCAAGAAGCCCCCCACGGGTGACACGGCGGCGGAGCGGGTCGCGGAGACGCTGATGCGGGCGTTCCGCGCCCTGCAGCGCGAGCCGCACCTGGCGGACGCGATGGTCCGTGCGCTGACGTTCGCAGACCGGAGCGTGTCGCCCGAGGTGGACCAGGTCTCCCGTCAGACGACGGCGATCATCCTGGACGCGATGGGCCTGGAGAATCCGACCCCCGAGCAGCTCTCGGCGGTCCGTGTCATCGAGCACACCTGGCACTCAGCCCTGATCACGTGGCTCTCGGGCCGCGCCTCCATCGCCCAGGTCAAGATCGACATCGAGACGGTGTGCCGACTGATCGACCTGACGACGCCCGAAGGGCAGAAGTAGAACCGAGGGGGCACAAGAAGAACCTACGAGACGGGTTCCCTTCGCCGGCATTGTCCGGATCAGGTATTGGGGGTCGCCTTCCGGCCTGACTGCTGCCTTCCAGCCTCTCAGCCCGACCGTCGACGTCGGCCTCGGCGGATGCCGCAGCGTCACGCCCAAGTCGGCTACTCCGGTCGAACTCCCTCACTCGTCCCGTAGGCCACTTTCAGGATAGACCGGACGAGCGGATACGGAACCCCCCAAAGCGGAAATTTTGCAAGCCCGCCACTTCCGCCCCAGCCCCTCCGCTACTCCTCCGGCGGAAACACCGCCTCCCCCCTCCCCAGCAGCGTGATCACGATCGCCTCCACGGGGCAGCTCTCGGCCGCCGCCAAGATCTGTTCGCCCGCGTCGGTGTCCGGCTCGACGGGCCGGGACTGGCGGCCCGGGTCGAGAAGAAACGCGTCGGGGGCGTGATGGACGCACTGGGCGGAGCCGATGCAGACGGAGCGGTCGACCTCAAGATGCCAGCGGTCCCCCATCGCCGCTCACGCCTCCCATCCCGCCGGCAGATGGATCATCTTGTGCTCGAGGTACGCGCCGTACCCCTCCGGCCCGAACTCCCGCCCCAGGCCCGAGTTCTTGTAGCCGCCGAACGGGCCCAGCATGTCGAGGCTGAAGGTGTTCACCGAGTAGGTGCCGGTACGGACCTGTCGCGCGATCTCGATGCCGTGCGCGACGTCGGAGGTCCACACGCTGCCGGACAGGCCGTAGTCCGAGTCGTTCGCGATCTTCACCGCCTCGGACTCGTCGCCGTAGGGAAGGAGGCAGATCACCGGGCCGAAGATCTCCTCCCGCGCGATGCGCATGGAGTTGTCGACGTCGCCGAAGAGGGTCGGCTCGACGTACCAGCCCCGGTCCAGGCCCGCCGGGCGCCCGCCGCCGGTGAGGATCTTGGCGCCCTCCTCCTGGCCGATGCGGATGTAGTCCAGGTTCCTGCGCTGCTGCCGTTCCGCCACGAGCGGGCCCACCTGGGTCGCCGGGTCCAGCGGGTCGCCGACCACGAGCGCGCTCGCCGCCGCCGCGAGGGCGTCCGCGAACTCGTCGTAACGGGAGCGGGGTACGAGGATGCGGGTCTGGGCGACGCAGGCCTGGCCGTTGTTCATCCAGGCGGCCGGGACGATGCCCGCGACCGACGCCGCCACGTCCGCGTCCGGCAAGACGACGGCGGCCGACTTGCCGCCCAACTCCAGTGTCACGCGGGTGAGATGGCGCGCGGCGACCTCCATCACGCGCTTGCCGGCCGCGACCGAGCCGGTGAAGGAGACCTTGTCCACGTCCGGGTGCCCGACCAGGTACTCGCTGACCTCGCGGTCGGCGGGGAGGATGGACAGCACCCCTTCCGGCAGCCCGGCCTCGCGCGCGATCTCGCCGAGGAGGTACGCGTCCAACGGCGACTCGGGGGACGGCTTCAGCACCACCGTGCAGCCAGTGAGCAGCGCGGGCGCGAGCTTGGCGGCGGCGACGAACTGCGGGACGTTCCAGGGGACCACGGCCGCCACGACCCCGACCGGCTCGCGCCGCACGAGGAGCTTCCCGAGAACCCCGTCCCGCGTCTCCTCGTACGTGAAGTCGCGGGCGACCTTGATCGCCGAGTCCCAGACCATCATCGCGCCGAGCGCCTGGGCGAGGACGCTCCAGGAGTACGGGGAGCCGTTCTCGGAGGAGATGACCCGGGCGATCTCCTCGTGGCGGACGGCGATCGCGTCCTTGATGCGGGTGACGACCTCGATTCGTTCGTCGAGAGTCAGACGCGGCCAGGGCCCTTCGTCAAAGGCACGGCGGGCGGCGGCCACGGCCCGGTCGACGTCCTCCCGTGAGGCGTGCGGGACGCGACCGATGACCTCCTGGGTGTGCGGGGAGATCACCTCGATGACGTCCTTGCCGAGGGGGTCGGTCAACTCCCCGCCGATGAACAGCTGTCCGTGTTCCACGAGCTCGGTCATGGCCGACTGCCTCCTGCGGCACGTTTTCTGACGCTGTTTCAGAACTGATATCAGTTCTAGTTAAACTAAGCCAGAGTCCGGACCAAATGGGCCCCCACCAGCGGGTTTCCCGCCGGTGGGGGTGCCGTCATGCCGCGTGGGCCATCGTTCCCTTCACCGGCCGCGCGATACATGCCGTCGACCGCCTTCCGCGTGCGGCTCTCACTGCTCGGCATGAGGTGCGTGTAGACCCGCAGGGTGAACCCGGGGTCACTGTGCCCCAGGTACCGGCTCAGCGCCTTCACGTTCTCCCCCGCGTCCAGCAGGACGGACGCGTAGAAGTGCCTGAGCGCGTGCATGCCGCCCTCCCGGGACTCCGCGATCCGTTGGCCCGACTCAGGCTCAGGGAGGACACCAGCGGCTACGAGGGCGGGCTTCCACGCCTGCACGTTGCAGTTGTTGCGCACGAGCGCGCCACCCTCGGGGGCGGTGAACAACAGCTTCTTGGTGACGGGCCGCCCGCCCGGCACGAGCCACGGCAACGTCACCTCCTTGGGCGGGAACCGCTTCATGTGGGCCGCGAACGCCTGCCCGACGACCCGTTCGGGTAAGGACACGTCGCGCACCTTCCCACGCTCCGGCGGTGCGAACACGGCTGATACGTTGGCTACTTGCAGGCCGCAGCAGGTGCACGGAGCCCGCTGTAAGGCTGCCGGACATGGCAAGGGAGAGCGTCGATCAGCTGACGGAGGGCATCACCGCGGGCTCAGGGGCGTGGCCGGCCTGGGGATGCCCCGGACCCGGGCGGATGCCCTTGTATCGGTGCGTTCGGTTCCCGCAGCGAGCCGGCCTGGTGCCGGTCTGCGCACATGCCGTGCTTGCTCAGTGATGAAGGGCCACGCGCACTCCCTCAACCTGGTTTGAAAGGCCCCGGGATGCGGTCAGCTGGCCGACTCGAAGGACGTCGCGGCGATGTCCTCCAGTACCGTCGGGCGCGACGGCGACCAGCCCAGGGCACGCCGTGCGGTCTCGCCCGACGCCTGCTGATCGAGCAGCAGTGCTTCGCCGTGCAGTCCGAGCCGCTCGAGTGTGTGCGCCACGGGCTCGGCTTGGACCCGGCCGGACAGGCCGACGGACTGACTCACCGCTTCGGTGATCTCACGAACGGTGGGGTTCACGCCGCTCGCACCGAGGAAATACGAGCCCGCAGAAGCCTTCTCCAACGCGAGTATGTACAGCTCGGCGACGTCGTCCACGTGGACCGTGCTCCAGTGTTGGTCTCCGGGGCCGATCATGGTGAGTGCGGGTGCGTCCCCGGCGGTTCTCTGACCGGCGGCAACCAGGTTCAGCAGTCCGCCGCCGCGACCGTAGACCACGGCCGGCGCCACAACCGAGGAACGCACACCCGGCGCTGTGCGGACACGCTCGGCGATGGGCACGCGCCACGCCGTCAGTCGCGGCGCGTTCATCGGGGTCGACTCGGTGATGGCGCTGCCACTGCCGTGATCCCAGACGCCTGTGGTGTGGACGAAGGCCTTGCCGGTGTTCTGTAGTGCTCGGAGCATGTTGGCGACCGCCACCTCTTCGACGGCCGCGCCGGTCTCGTCACCGGGCGACGCCAGATGGATGACGCCGTCGCTTTCCGCGACGAGTTTGCGGATGGCCTCACCGTCTGACAGGTCGGCAATCGCCGCTTCGGCGCCCTTGGCGCGGACGACTTTCGCCTTGTCGCTGTTCCGCACCAGGGCGGTGACCTGATGGCCCTTGGCGATGAGCCGTTCGAGCACGGTGCCGCCGATGTAGCCGGTACCGCCGGTCAGTAGTACGCGCATGATGCCTCCTCTGCCATCCATCTCGAGTTCGAACTACTCATCCGCTCTAGACGCGCCATTCGACTGACCGAGGTCGGGGAGGCGCTCCCGCCCGAGGCCCATGCCGCCCCGGAGGCCGGCCGACTGCGCGCCGACGACGGCCGCCCGGTGACGCCGAAGCGGCGATCAGGCCCCAGCCGGGGACGTGGAACCCGGCGCACGTTCGTCCGTCGAAACGCGGGGAAGCAGTGCCAAGGCCTGCTCAGAAGCCCCATTGACAACCTCCGGAGTGGCGCCCGCCTTGCCCAGGGCCTCAAGCCCCCGCAGCACGGCAAGTAGGAGGCTGGCGAGGCCGTCCGCGTCCGCATCGGCATCCAGCGAGCCTTCGGCCTGGGCCTGCGCGATACAGCCCCGCAGCGCGCCGTGCAGCCCACGGACAACCGCGGCGATCCGCTCGGCAACGGTCTGGTCGACGGACGACAGTTCCGCTGCGATCTTGGCCATCATGCAGCCGCGTCGTTCCCTATCCCTGGTGATGCCTTCAGCGACGTTACGTACATGCCGCTCCAGCTTCAGCAGGGCCGGTCCTGGGCCCCCCAGAGCTGTACGCCAGGCTCCCAGGGCGTCACTGTTGTAGCTGTCGAGAGCCCGCAGGAGCAGCGCATGCTTGTCCCCGAAGGCTCCATACAGACTTCCTCGACCCAGGCCCGTCACGGCGCTCAGGTCATCCAGGGAGGTGCCGTTATAGCCCACAGACCAAAACTGGTCGCGGGCAGCGTGCACAACCTCTTCTTCGTCAAACTGTCGAGGCCGAGCCATGGGGCAACTGTACGCCGCGTACAACAGCCAAAATCGCCTCCGGTGACCGGTTTGGAGCTGTCCGGTCGATCACGCGATCGCGTCGAGTCGGGGGCCTGGAGCCTGGCCGAACGACTCGTCGTGGGCTGCGGCGAATGGGCCTGTGGGACATCTTGTCGGACGATGAACGACTGCGTTGGACCTTCGATCAGGACACCCGTACAGACAGGGGCGGCCATCAGGGGCGGACGAGGACGGCGCCTACCTTGCCGGGCCGTACTGCGTGCTCCACGGCGGTGGTCAACTCGTCAAGGCTGTACGTAGCGGCCACGTCGAACTGGTCCGTGAGCGCCAGCGCGATCTGCTTCGCGGTCGCGATGTCGGATGCCCGCCTGTCGGCGGAGGCCTCCAGCACCCACCGGCCGAGGGTTGCGCCCCTAAGGGTCAGCGACTGGTGCAGCAGCGTCGATGCATGCACCGTGATCGGCTCTTCGGCGAGCTGCCCGTAAATGACCAGCTTCCCGCCTGGTGCCAACAGGTCCAAAAGGTCCTCCACAAGCTTCCCGCCGATCGGGTCGAAGGCCACACTCACCGGACGGCCGCCGGCCGCCCTTCGGACTTCGTCGGCCCAGCCCGGATGCTCTGTCGCCACGACCGGCACGTCCGGGAACCGCTTGCGAAGCTCGGCGGCACCGCTGTCGCTGCGGACGACATTGACGAGCGGCAGGTTGTGGAACTGGCACACGCCCGTCACCAGCCGCCCGACCGACGAGCCCGCGGCGGTCTGCACCAGAAAGCCGTCGTATCCGAAGGCCAGATGCTCCTGTGCCTCACGGCGCAGCATCACCGCGGTGAGCGGGTTCACCATCATCTGCGCGGCGACCTCGTCCGGCAGCTCGTCCGGAACGGCGACGACCACCTCGGCATCCGCCACGATCCACTGGGACCACGCGCCTGGATGGAGGAAGACCGCTACGCGGCCGCCGACCTCGACACCCGGCGCCACGCGCGTCCCCGGGCCGATCGCCTCCACCACGCCGGTGGCCTCCACACCGCCCGGAACCGGCTCTGTAGCCGTCCCGGGGTAGGCCTCGACGGCCAGGAGATCACCGCGGTGCACTGCGAAGGCCGTGGTGCGGATGAGGACTTGGCCGTGCTCAGCCGCCGGCTCCGGCTCCTCGATGACGGTCAGGACGTCGGCGGGTGGCCCGCCGCGGGTGTAGACGACTCGACGGTTCATGATTCTCCTCCTGCGCGCTGGTATGTGTGGGGCTTGGCCAGGGCGTCAGCCGACGTCCTGCAGCAGCAGGTGCTTTGCGCTGAGTGCTCCGTCCAGTTGCATCAGCCGGCCGCCCTCTCGCAGACCGCCAAGGTCCAGGGCGGCAAATCCGAACTCGTCCAGCAAGCCGGCCACGGCTGCCTTCGCGCCGGTGTCGTCGCCCGCATAGAAGGCCACGAGCCGTCCTTCGGCATGCCGGGGGTCCGCGGCGATGAACGGGCCGTACAGCGTGTTGAGAGCCTTCACGACCCGGGCACCGGGAAGGTGGCGGGCGACCCATTCGCTGCCCGTGAGGTCTCCGACGTCGTACCGGCCCCGGTAGGGGTTGGCCGCCGCGAACTGATTCGTCGTGTCGACGACGATCTTCCCGGGCCAGCTGGTGAGGTCTGTCAGTTCCGGCACGGCGAAGAATGGCACCGCGAGGAAGACGAGCTCCGGCTTCGCCGCCTCCTCGGCCGTTACCGCGCGGGCCTTCGGCCCCAGCTTGCCCACGAGGGCTTCGAGAGTCTGGGGACCCCGGCTGTTGCCGATGAGTACCTCATGGCCGTGGCGGATGGCCTTGTCGGCGACCGCCTGTCCCACCTCTCCTGCGCCGAGTACGCCAATGGTGCGGTGTGTGGTCACGGTGTTCTTCCTCGCTCGTGTGCCAAGACCGTGCGAGCTGCCCGGCATCGGCTCGCACAGCCGACCCGGCGGCGTGTTCAGCCTGCAGAGACCCTCAGAGGGAACCGACGCCCTCGTTGCCGGCGGGAGCCATCGACATTCCGCCTATTTGTTCGGTTATGTACCTACTAGTAAATAACTCGAACCGGGAGTGTTGCAACCGGCGTGGCACGTGCCAGCCACGGCACGGACGCCTGGGTCGATGGCGAGGGCCGACCAGCCGAACCGGTTGAACGAAGTCGACGTGCCACAGGCCCGCCCGGGTGCGCGCGACGGCGTCGAGCCCTGCTTCCCCCAGGCGCCCCCCGCCAACTCCAGCCTCAAGGGAACTCGCAGGTCAGATGAGGGGAACGGAGCCCGCTGCAAATCTGCCGAGTCGCCCCGGGCTGGGCCACCTCTGGGCCGTCCAAGGGTGGCCGACAACGACCGACAACGACAGGCCACACCAGGTTCCTCAGCTGGTCAGCGTGATCCCCACTGGAGCGCTCGCACACGTATCTGACGTTCAATCAGTTCTCGTTATAGTGGGCAATGGTCGGTGGAGAATGGTCAGTCGGCAACGGTCATGGAGCCACCCCGGGGGCGGAGGACACGGATGACGGCGACGAGGACGTTCGATCACGGTGGGGGCGTGCGGTCGGTCGCGGTCCCCATCCCGGACAACCCGCTCGGCCACACGCTGGTGTACGTCGTGGACACCGACCGGGGGCCGGTACTGGTCGACACGGGCTGGGACGACCCCGGGTCCTGGGACACCCTCGCCGAGGGGCTGGTGGCGTGCGGTACGTCGGCGGCGGAGGTCCACGGCGTCGTCATCACACACCACCACCCGGACCACCACGGGCTGTCGGGGCAAGTGCGGGACGCCTCCGGCGCTTGGATCGCGATGCACGCGGCGGACGCGGCGATCGTACGGCGCACGCGCGAGACGCGCCCCGAGCGGTGGTTCACGTACATGGCGGCGAAGCTCACGGCGGCAGGGGCCCCGGAGGACCACGTCGCCCCTCTCCGCACGGTCCGCCGCCGCACCCTCCCCGGCCTCTCCCCTGCCCTCCCGGACCGCGAGATCGTGCCCGGCGAACTCCTGGACCTCGCCGGCCGCCGTCTCCGGGCCATCTGGACGCCGGGCCACACCCCCGGTCACGTCTGCCTGCACCTGGAGGAGGACCACCCGGCCCAACTCCCGGGCCACGGCCGACTGTTCTCCGGCGACCACCTGCTCCCGGAGATCACCCCGCACATCGGCCTGTACGAGGATCCGGACGACGCGACGGTCACGGACCCTCTGGGCGACTACCTGGACTCCCTGGAGCGTGTGGGCCGGCTGTCCCCGGCCGAGGTGCTCCCCGCCCACCAGCACGCCTTCGCCGACGCACCGTCCCGCGTACGGCAGTTGCTGGCCCACCACGAGGAACGGCTCGCCGGCCTGCTGGCCCTGCTCGTCGAGCCGCACACGCCCTGGCAGTTGGCGGAACTCATGGAGTGGAACAGGCCCTGGGAGCAGATCCCGTACGGCTCGAGAAACATCGCGGTCTCGGAGGCCGAGGCCCATCTACGGCGACTGGTGAAGCAGGGGCGGGCGGAACCGGTGACGGGGAGCGATCCGGTGACGTACGTGGCGGTGTGACTAGAACGCCGGCGTCCGTATCAAGTCCTCCGCTTCGCCGAGGAGTTCGGTTTCTCGCGGCGTCATCGTCGGGTTGGCCGCCCGGCGGGTGCGGGCCTCCTTCAGGGTTTCGGGAGTCAGCGGTGTCGGGTCGGCCAGGAGTGCGGTGAGCATCGTTCGGGCCGGGGCCGCGATCTCGGTGTCCGAGACCGCCACCTGGGCGAGGATCACCGCCGGCATGGCCCAGTCCAGTCCCGGGGTGCCGTTCTCCGTGTTGGACCAGTCGATGACCCGTGGGCCGGCGGGCGTGAGGATCACATTGTCGGGGTGCAGGTCGAGGTGGAGGACGCGGGACACGGGGGCGGCCGTGTCACGGGCGGGGATCGCGTGCAGTTGCCGTAGGAGGCGCGCGATCTCCCTGCCCGCCTCCGCCGGGGCCAGCGAGCCCTCCAGCAGCGCTCCCAGCATCGTCGGGCCCGACAGGCGTTCCATCACCAGGTCCGTGCGGGACGTGGACGGGCGTACTCGAGGTGCCGGATAGCCGTGGGAGCGTACGTACGTCATTACCTCCCCCTCGGCCGCCGCGCCCCCCACCCCTCCCGGTCCCGGCGCAGCACCCACGCCTCGTCGATCTCGTACACGTCCGCCGAGCGGCCCGAGCCGAGCGGTCTCCCCGTCGTCATGGCGCTCACCGTATTACCCGTGCACAGCCGCCCCTCAGCCTCCGGCTACGGCCCGGTAGAGTGGCCGCGTCGTCATCACACCCGTACGGGGGGAAGCCGGTGCAATTCCGGCGCTGACCCGCAACCGTGAGCCGCCGGACAGGCGGTGAGCCGGACTGCCTCGTACGGGACGTTGACCGGCTCTCGTGCGCAGGCGTCCGCCCGCGCACGGCACCGTCGAGGTTTACGGAGTCGAGCCGCCCGGGGTGGGTTCCGTCCCGTGCTGCGCGGCTCCCCGTAGGGAGAGGCACCCGCCGACCATGAACGTCCGTCGCAGCGCAGCGGCCCTGGCCGCCGTCGGCGTGCTCGCCGCCACATCGCCCGCCATGGCCGCCGATTCGTCGCCGTCACCGTCCGCGTCCCCCGTGCTCCCGTCCGGGCTGTACGGCAGCACGGACCCGAAGTACGACGGCGTCTGGCGCCAGTCCCTCGCCCTGCTCGCCCAGCGCGCGACCGGCTACCGGCCCGCCGCCGAGGCAGTGGACTGGCTGACGGGACAGCAGTGCGCGAACGGCGCCTTCGCCGCCTTCCGCCCCGACCCCGCCCAGGCCTGCGACGCCAAGGTGATGGTCGACAGCAACAGCACGGCAGCCGCCGTACAGGCCCTGCACGCGGTCGGCGGGCAGGACGGTCACATGGCCAAGGCCGTCGGCTGGCTCAAGTCCGTGCAGAACGCCGACGGTGGGTGGGGGTACGCCCCCGGCGGGCCCAGCGACGCGAACTCGACCTCCGTCGTCATCGGCGCGCTCACGGCCGCCGGCGATAAGCCCGCCGACGTCGTCAAGAGCGGCAGCTCCCCGTACGACGCCCTCCTGAAGCTGGCCCTGCCCTGCACCGGTGACGGCGCGGGCGCCTTCGCCTACCAGCCCGACAAGAAGGGCAAGCCCGCCGCCAACGCGGACGCGACCGCGGCGGCCGTGCTGGGTGCCCTGGGGCAGGGTCTGAACACCGGGGCCGGGAAGACGTCCGACGCCGCTTGCTCCGACTCCGGCACGCTCACCCCGGCGCAGGCCGCCGCCAACGGTGCCTCGTACCTCGCGCAGGCCGTCGCCAAGGACGGCCACCTCACCTCCGCACTCCCCGGCGCCCCCGCCCAGCCCGACTACGGCAACACCGCCGACGCGGTCGTCGCGCTCGCTGCGCAGGGCGGGGCCGAGCGGGCGCAGAAGCCGCTGGCGTGGTTGGAGAACAACGCCGCGGCCTGGGCGAAGCAGAGCGGCCCCGCCGCCTACGCCCAGCTGATCTTCGCGGCCGACGCCTCGGGGGCGGATCCCCGAGACTTCGGCGGTACGGACCTGGTGCGGGCCCTCAACGCGACAGGACCGGCCCCACAGCAGCCCGCCAAGAAGGCTGACAAGAAGTCCGACGACTCCGGCAGCACCAGCGTCTGGTGGATCGTCGGCACCGGACTCGTCGCCGGGATCGGCATCGGCTTCCTGCTCAGCGGCCGCCGGAAGCAGCAACAGCTGTGACCGCCGTCCGCCGTGCCGCGCTCCTGCTCCTGACCGCGTTCCTCGTCCTGGGAACCGTCGGCCAGGCGCAGGCCGTCGGCTACCGCTACTGGTCCTTCTGGGAGCGCGCCGACGGCAGTTGGACGTACGCCACCGAGGGCCCCTCCTCCGCCCGCCCCTCCGACGGCGACGTCCAGGGCTTCCGCTTCGCGGTGAGCGAGGACTCGGCCGACGCGACGCGCCCGCGCGGCACGGCGGACTTCGGTTCCATCTGCGCGAAGACGCCCGCGAGGGAGGGCCAGAAGCGAGTGGCCCTGGTCATCGACTTCGGTACGGCGACGGACGCCCCGTCCGGCGAGACGCCGCCCGCGGCCAGAACGGCGTGCGCGCGCGTGTCGTCCGACGCGACGACAGCCGAGGCCCTGGCGACCGTGGCCAAGCCCCTGCGCTACGACACGAACGCCCTGCTGTGCGCGATCTCCGGGTACCCGGAGAAGGGCTGCGGCGAGCAGATATCGAAGGAGCAGAAGGAACCGAGGGAGACGGCGACCCCCGACAACAACGGCCCGTCACTGGGCCTGTGGGCCGGAGTTGGAGCGGTGGTCCTCCTGGGAGCTGCGGCGGTCTGGCGTGCGCGGAACCGTGCCTAGACGAGCCGCCCTCCACCCCGGCGCCTGGTGGCTCTGGTCCCTGGCCCTCGGCACCGCCGCCACCCGTACCACCAACCCCCTCCTCCTCGCCCTCCTCATAGCCACCGCGGGCTACGTAGTGGCCACCCACCGCACCACAGCACCCTGGTCCCGCTCCTACACGGCCTTCGCAAAGCTCGCGTTCGCCGTCCTCCTCATCCGCCTCGTCTTCGCGATCGCCCTCGGCTCCCCCATCCCCGGCACCCACGTACTCGTCACCCTCCCCGAAGTCCCGCTCCCCCACTGGGCGCAAGGCATCCGACTGGGCGGCAAGGTCACCGCGGAGTCGCTCGTCTTCGCGTTCTACGACGGCCTCCGCCTCGCCACCCTCCTCGTCTGCGTCGGCGCCGCGAACGCCCTCGCCAACCCGGCCCGCCTCCTCAAGTCCCTGCCCGGCGCCCTGTACGAGATGGGCGTGGCCGTGGTCGTCGCGCTCACCTTCGCGCCGAACCTCATCGCCGACGTCCAGCGCCTGCGCGCCGCGCGCCGACTGCGCGGCCGCCCGGACAGCGGCACCCGCGGACTGCTCCAGGTGGGACTCCCTGTGCTGGAGGGGGCGTTGGAGCGCTCCGTCGCCCTCGCCGCCGCGATGGACGCGCGCGGGTACGGCCGTACCGCCGAGGTTCCCGCCCCCGTCCGCCGTACGACCACCGCGCTCACGCTCGGCGGCCTGCTCGGCGTCTGCGCGGGAACGTACGGACTGCTCACCGCCGAAGGCGGCACGTACGGCTTGCCCGTCCTGCTCGCCGGAGTCGTCGCCGCCCTCGCGGGCCTGCGTCTCGGCGGCCGCCGCTCGCCGCGCACCCGGTACCGGCCCGACCCCTGGGACGCGCGGGCCTGGCTCGTCGCCGCGTCCGGTGCGGCAGTTGCCGCGCTGCTCGCGCTGGCGTCCGCGAGGGACCCGTCCGCCCTGCACCCCGGGGTCGTCCCGCTCACCGCGCCCACGCTCCCCCTGTGGCCGGCGGCGGCCGTACTCCTCGCCCTGTTGCCCGCCTTCGTCGTACCCCGGGAGCCGTCGTGATCCGCTTCGAGGATGTCAGCGTGACATACGACGGCGCCGCCGAACCCACGGTCCGTGGCGTTGACTTCGAGGTGCCGGAAGGCGAACTCGTGCTGCTCGTCGGCCCGTCCGGGGTCGGCAAGTCGACGGTGCTCGGTGCGGTCGGCGGACTCGTGCCGCACTTCACCGGCGGCACCCTGAGCGGTCGCGTCACGGTCGCCGGGCGGGACACCCGTACGCACAAGCCGCGCGAACTCGCCGACGTCGTCGGCACGGTGGGCCAGGATCCGCTCGCGCACTTCGTGACGGACACGGTGGAGGACGAACTCGCCTACGGCATGGAGTCGTTGGGGATCGCACCGGACGTGATGCGACGGCGGGTGGAGGAGACCCTGGACCTGCTCGGGCTCGCCGACCTGCGCGACCGGCACATAGCCACGCTGTCCGGCGGACAGCAGCAGCGGGTCGCGATCGGCTCGGTCCTCACCCCGCATCCCCAGGTCCTCGTCCTCGACGAGCCGACCTCGGCGCTCGACCCGGCCGCCGCGGAGGAGGTGCTCGCGGTCCTCCAGCGCCTCGTCCACGACCTCGGTACGACCGTCCTGATGGCCGAACACCGTCTGGAGCGGGTGATCCAGTACGCCGACCAGGTCGTCCTCATGCCCGAGCCGGGCGCCGCCCCAATACTCGGCGCCCCGGCCGAGGTGATGGCCGTATCCCCGGTCTACCCACCGGTGGTGGACCTCGGCCGCCTCGCCGGCTGGACCCCGCTCCCCCTGACGATCCGCGACGCCCGTCGCCGAGCCACCGACCTGCGCGAACGCCTCGCCGGTCGGGAGGCCCCACACGCGGAGACACCCCCGCCACCCCCAGCCCCACTCCTCCCCTCCCCGCGTCGCCTCCTCCGCAGGCGCACCCCCACCCCCGCACCCCCACAAGTCGCCGAAGTCCGCTCCCTCGCCGTCCGCCGAGGCCGCGTCGACGCCCTCCGGCACATCGACCTCACCGTCGCCCCCGGCGAGACCATCGCACTCATGGGCCGTAACGGCGCCGGAAAGTCCACCCTGCTCAACGCTCTCGTCGGGCTCGTCGAACCCACCGCCGGTTCCGTACGCGTCGGCGGGGCCGTCCCGCACCGGACCCCGCCCCGCGAACTGGTGCGCCGCGTCGGGCTTGTGCCGCAGGAGCCGCGCGATCTGCTGTACGCCGACACGGTCGCCGCCGAGTGCGCGGCCGCCGACCGGGACGCGGGCGCCGCCGCCGGGACCTGCCGCGCACTGGTGTCGGGCCTTCTCCCCGGCGTCACCGACGACACACACCCGCGCGACCTCTCCGAGGGCCAGCGACTGGCCCTCGCTCTGGCCGTGGTCCTGACCGCGCGCCCTCCCCTGCTCCTCCTCGACGAGCCGACCCGCGGCCTGGACTACGCGGCGAAGGCCCGGCTGGTCGGCGTGCTGCGCGAGCTCACCGCCGAGGGACACGCCACCGTGCTGGCCACGCACGACGTGGAGCTGGCCGCGGAGCTCGCCCACCGGGTGGTGCTGCTGGCCGACGGTGAAGTCATCGCCGACGGCCCGACCGCCGGCATCGTCGTCTCCTCGCCGTCCTTCGCCCCGCAGGTCACCAAGATCTTTGCCCCACAGGAGTGGCTCACGGTCGCGCAGGTCCGGGAGGCCCTCGCATGAGCCCCCGTACGAGTACGACCCCTCAATCACGGGCCGTCCGTCTCGGCCCCCGTTCCACCGCCGCCCTCCTCCTCGTCGGCGCGGTCGGGGTCGTCGCCTTCGGCTGGCCCTTCCTCGCCCCGCCGTCCTCGCAGATCAGCGCACATGCGCAGGACGCGCCCTGGCTCTTCGCCGGTCTGCTCGCACTCCTCGTGGCGGTGGTCGGGGCGACGATCTCCGAGTCGGGGCTCGGCCCGAAGGCGGTGGCGATGCTGGGCGTGCTGGCCGCGACCGGGGCCGCGCTGCGCCCCATCGGGGCGGGCACCGCCGGGATCGAGCCGATGTTCTTCCTGATGGTGCTCAGCGGACGCGTCCTGGGCCCGGGCTTCGGCTTCACCCTCGGCTCACTCACCATGTTCGCCTCGGCGCTGCTCACGGGCGGCGTGGGCCCGTGGCTGCCGTTCCAGATGCTGGCGATGGGCTGGTTCACCATGGGGGCCGGGCTGCTCCCGGGCCCGGACCGGTTGCGCGGGCGTACCGAACTCGCGCTCCTCGCGGCCTACGGCTTCCTCGCCGCGTTCGCCTACGGCACGGTCATGAACCTCGCGGGCTGGCCCTTCATGGGCGCCCTGGCCTCGAACATCGCCCTCGACGCGCACGCCGGCGTCCCCGCCAACCTGGCCCGTTTCGTCGCGTACTGCCTGGCCACGTCCCTGGGCTGGGACCTCGGCCGGGCCGTCTGCACCGTCGTCCTCACCCTCGTACTCGGCCCGGCCCTGCTGCGCGCCCTGCGCCGGGCCACCCGCCGGGCCGCCTTCGAGACCCGGGTCACATTCGAGGCCCCTCAGGCATGACTTCGGTGTGAGCGTGCGTGTGCGGACAGTTGGCCACCCGGTGAAGCACGCCACATGACGCAGGTCACCTACGATGCCGGATCGTAGTGCGACTTGTCCGAAATGTCGACATCCACACCCCCTCCGACCTGCACTTTGCGACCCAGGTCACACAAACGACCTTCCTCTCCCATCCGGCCACAACTAGTAAAAGGGGTCATTGCGGACGCTTCTTCCGCCTGCTTCTCTGGATCCCGTCGCAAGGCACCGACAAGCCCGCCAGGGCCACGGAGCCGGGTGAACGCCCCCACCGACTCGATCGGGATTCGGGCACACCGCGATCCCTTGTCCCCGACGAAGAGGTGTTCTGTGTCCGTCTCGTTCATCCGCCGCATCGCTTCCCCGAAGAAGGCCCTCGCCGCTGCCGCCGTGGCCGCTGCCACGACCGGAATGGTTCTGACCTCGGTTCCCGCCCAGGCCGCCACCCTGACCTCGGCCTCCTCCGCTCAGGCGATCGCGCACAAGATGATCCCGGACGCCGCGCAGTACAACGCGTTCAGCAAGATCGTCGAGCACGAGAGCGGTTGGAACCCGACCGCGACCAACGCCTCCTCCGGCGCCTACGGCCTGGTCCAGGCGCTGCCCGGCGCCAAGATGGCGTCCGCCGGCTCCGACTGGAAGACCAACCCGGCCACCCAGATCAAGTGGGGCCTGGACTACATGGACTCCCGCTACGGCAGCCCCGTCGACGCGTGGAACTTCTGGCAGACCAACCACTGGTACTGAGCCGGTCCCTCAACTCGACGCACCCCCGCCCACACCGGGCGGGGGTGCGTTCGTATGTCCCCCCACCCATGGTGAACTTGACGCCCCCTGCCGACCCGGCCGACCCGGCCGACCCGGCCGACCCGGCCGACCGGAGGACCGATGACGACGGCGGAAACCGGGACAACCGGCCCTGATCCGGAAGCGCGCGGGATTCGCCTCGTGCTCGTGCTGCTGCTCCTGACCGTGGTGAGCGGGCTCATCGACGCCGTGAGCTATCTGGGCCTCGGCCACGTCTTCACGGCCAACATGACCGGCAATGTCGTCGTCCTCGGCTTCGCCATGGCCGGGGCACCCGGCTTCTCCGTGCCGCACACGGCGACCTCGCTGGCCTGCTTCCTGATCGGCGCGCACATCGGCGGCCGGGTGGCCACGCGGTTCAAGGGCGGCTCGCGCCGGACCTGGGCCCGGGCGACGCTCGGCGCGGAGGCGGTCCTGGTGGCCGCGGCGGCCGCGGTGGCCTTCGCCGAGCCGCACACCGACGGCACGACGGACGCCCTGATCGGCCTCACCGCCATCGCCATGGGCCTGCGCAACGCGACCGTGCGCAGGCTGGGCGTGGCCGACCTCACGACCACGATCCTCACCATGACCCTCACCGGCCTGGCCTCCGACGACCCCCGCGCCGAGGGCCCCGGCCGCCGCTCCCCACGCCGGGTGGGCGCCGTCGTCGCCATGCTGGTGGGCGCCGCGGGGGGCGGACTCCTCGTACGCCACCACGGCCTGGGCATCCCGCTGCTGGTCGCGGCGGTGGCCTCGGCGGCGCTGGCCGTACTGGCGTCGGGCCGGGACTGAGCACCGGCTGCGTCCGTCTCGGGGGAGGCAGGGGCGGGGTGTGGGGATGGGGAGTGCACCTGCCTCCCTCGGGACGGGCCGGCGGCGCCGGGAGCCGTCGGCCCGAGTATGTGTACGTCAGCCCGCGCTGACCTGGAGTTCCTTCACACCGTTGATCCAGGCGGAGCGCAGACGGCGCGGATCGCCGACCAGTTTCAGGCTGGGCATGGCGTCGGCGATCGCGTGGAAGATCAGGTCGATCTCCAGGACGGCCAGGGACTTGCCCAGGCAGTAGTGCGGTCCGCCGCCGCCGAAGCCGAGGTGGGGGTTGGGGTCGCGGGTGATGTCGAAGACGTCGGGGTCGGTGAAGACCTCGGGGTCGTGGTTGGCGGCGGCGTAGAAGAGGCCGACGCGGTCGCCCTTCTTGATCTGCTGCCCGCCCAGCTCGGTGTCCTGGGCGGCCGTGCGCTGGAAGGCGTTGACCGGGGTCGCCCAGCGGACGATCTCCTCGGCGGCGGTCGCCGGGCGCTCGCGCTTGTAGAGGTCCCACTGGTCGGGGTGGGTGAGGAAGGCGTGCATGCCGTGGGTGATGGCGTTGCGGGTGGTCTCGTTGCCGGCTACCGCCAGCATCAGCACGAAGAAGCCGAACTCGTCGGAGTTGAGGTTGCCCTCGTCCTCGGCTGCCACCAGCGTGGTGACGATGTCTTGTGCCGGGCACTGCTTGCGGTCGGCGGCCATGTTCATGGCGTAGGCGATGATCTCGGTGGCCGACTCCGCGCCCACCTCCTCGGTGATCGCGTACTCCGGGTCGTCGTACGCGATCATCTTGTTGGACCAGTCGAAGATCTTGGTCCGGTCCTCCTGCGGTACGCCGATCAGCTCGGCGATGGCCTGGAGGGGCAGTTCGCAGGCGACCTGGGTGACGAAGTCGAACGGGCCCGACTGCGCCCGAGCACTCTCGACGATGGCCAGCGCCCGCGCCCGCAGCCGCTCCTCCAGGGCGCGAATGGCACGCGGCGTGAACCCGCGCTGCACGATCTGCCGGACCCGGGTGTGCTCGGGCGGGTCCATGTTGAGCAGGATGAACCGCTGCATGTCGATCGCGTCCCGCTCGATGTGCGGGCCGAACCTGATGATCGCGGTGTTGAGCCAGGAGGAGAAGATCTCCGGGTGCGTGGAGACGTACTTGACGTCCGAGTGCCGGGTCACGGCCCAGTAGCCGTCGTCCGCGAACCCGGCCAGCCCGTGCGGCTGGGGAATCCAGCGCACCGGCTCGGCCTGCCGCAGTTCGGCGAACTCCGGCAGGGGCACGCGGCGGTGCAGCAGGTCGGGGTCGGTGAAGTCGAAGCCGTCGGGCAGCGCGGGACAGGGCATGGGCGACTCACTCCCAGCATTCTGACGGTCCATCAGGAACTCAGGGCTGCCGAGAAGGTAGTAACGGGTTCTACAAGTCGCAAGGGGCACGGAGCCCCCAATTCATGCACCACTCTTGCGGTTATGGACGCGGTGTCAGCAGACTGCTGACAGAACTAGTACGCGTTCTAGTTCTGCGTGGCGGGCCGGGCCGGGACGCCCCCGCGCCGCGCGGGTGACCGAGGAGAGGACAAGCCCCCCATGGCCGCGGAACCCGTGATCGTCGAAGCCGTACGCACCCCCATCGGCAAGCGCGGCGGCGCGCTCGCCAACCTCCATCCCGCCTACCTCCTGGGCGAGACCTACCGTGAACTTCTCGGCCGCACCGGCATCCCCGCCGACTGCGTCGAGCAGATCGTCGGCGGCACGGTGACCCACGCCGGCGAGCAGTCCATGAACCCCGCGCGTACGGCCTGGCTGACGATGGGGCTGCCGTACGAGACGGCGGCGACGACCGTCGACTGCCAGTGCGGCTCCTCGCAGCAGGCCTCGCACATGGTGGCCAACATGATCGCGGCGGGCGTGATCGACGTGGGGATCAGCTGCGGCGTCGAGGCGATGTCGCGGGTGCCGCTGGGGTCGGGTTCAAAGCACGGGCCGGGGAAGCCGTTCCCGGACGAGTGGAACGTGGACCTCCCGAACCAGTTCGAGGCGGCGGAACGGATCGCGCGGCGGCGGGGGTTGACGCGCGAGCACGTCGACTCACTCGGACTTCTCTCCCAGGAACGGGCGGCCGTCGCCTGGTCGGAGGAGCGCTTCAAGAAGGAGACCTTCGCGGTCCAGGTCCCCACCACCGAGGAGGAGCAGCACGCCGGTCAGGGCATGTGGCGCCTGGTCGACAAGGACGAAGGTCTGCGCGACACGTCCATGGAGGCGCTGGCCCGGCTGAAGCCGGTGATGCCGACGGCGATCCATACGGCGGGCAACTCGTCGCAGATCTCGGACGGTTCGGCGGCGATCATGTGGGCGTCGAAACGGATGGCGCGAGCGCTGAAGCTGAAGCCGAGGGCGAGGATCGTGGCGCAGGCCCTGGTCGGCGCCGACCCGCACTACCACTTGGACGGCCCGATCGACGCCACGATGGCGGTCCTCGGCAAGGCGGCCATGACCCTGAAGGACATCGACCTCGTCGAGATCAACGAGGCCTTCGCATCAGTGGTGTTGAGCTGGACCCAGGTCTTCGAACAGGACCTGGAGAAGGTCAACGTGAATGGCGGTGGCATCGCGCTCGGGCACCCGGTGGGAGCCACCGGGGCCCGGCTCATCACGACGGCACTTCATGAACTGGAGCGCGCAGACAAGGAGTTCGCGCTGGTCACGATGTGCGCGGGTGGCGGCTTGGCTACCGGGACGATCATTCAGCGGCTGTAGTCCAACCGAGAAACTCCGTGAAGGCCTCCGGCCGGAAGGCTAGCCGGGGGCCTGCGGGATTCTTGGAGTCTCGTAGCCAACGGGCACTGGACGTGCCTCCTCGGTCGCCGTCAGTGCCGTGACCGTCCTCGCCCGCGGCCCCTGGAAGACGTACGACAAGCCGAAGCCGGCGCCCACGACCACCGCACCGCCCACCGCATCCAGCACCCAGTGATTGCCCGTCGCCACGATCGCCGACACCGTGAACAGCGGGTGCAACAACCCCAGCGCCTTCATCCACCACCTCGGCGCCATCACCGCGATGACGACCCCGCACCACAGCGACCACCCGAAGTGCAGTGAGGGCATCGCCGCGTACTGGTTCGTAAGTTCCGTCAGCGTGCCGTAGTCCGGCTTGGAGAAGTCCTGGACTCCGTGGACCGTGTCGATGATGCCGAGCGTCGACATCAGGCGCGGCGGCGCGAGGGGGAAGAGCCAGAAGCCGACCAGGGCGAGGAGTGTCGCGAAGCCCAGGGACGAGCGGGCCCAGCGGTAGTCGACCGGGCGACGCCAGTAGAGGACGGCCAGCACGGTCAGCGGGACCACGAAGTGGAACGACTCGTAGTAGAAGTCGAAGAAGGCGCGGAGCCAGTCGACCTTCACCACCGCGTGATTCACCGCGTGCTCGATGTCGACGTGCAGGAAGCGTTCGAGGTCGAGGAGCTGGTTGCCGTGGTGTTCCGCCGTCGCGCGGCCCGCCTCGTCGCTGCCGCCGGCCGCCAGCCGCACCTTCTGGTACGCGGCGTAGGTGACGCGGATCAGCAGCAGCTCCAGGAGGAGGTTCGGGCGCGTCAACACCCGGCGAAGGGAGGGTAGGAGGGGGACACGGCGGAAGCGGGCAGGCACCGGCTCCGCGTACTCCGTCGGGATCGGGGTCTGGTAGTACGGCGACTCGCGGGACAGGAACGGCACCAGCGTCGCCGCCGCCAGCGCCGCCAGCAGCACGATGTTGTCCCTGAGCGGGTACACCACCGGCATGTTCGGGAGCATCATCTTCGCCGGGAGGGTGGTCACCAGGAGCACGGCGACCGGCCAGACGTAGCGGTCCGAGGCTCGTTTTCCGACCCGGCCCACGACCGCGAGCAGGACCCACAGGAGCTGGTGCTGCCAGGTGGTCGGTGAGACCGCGACCGCCGCGCAGCCCGTGATCGCCACGGCGAGCAGGAGCTGGCCGTCCTGCGCGTAGCGCACGGCGCGGCGCAGGCCGAGGGCGGCGACGGTCGCGCCCAGGAGGAGGAAGAGGGCTATCTCCAGAGGTCCGGTGAGGCCGAGGCGGAGCAGGGCGCCGTGCAGGGACTGGTTGGCGAGGTCGTCGGCCTTGCCGCCGAGGCCCACGCCGGCCATGTGGTGGACCCAGTAGGTGTACGAGTCGTGCGGCATCGCGGCCCAGGCGAGCGCCGTGGCCGCGGCGAACGTGCCGGCGGTGGACGCGGCGGCCCGGCGGCGGCCGGTGAGCCACAGCAGCGGGATGAAGAGGAGCACGGTGGGCTGGAGGGCGGCCGCCACGCCTATGCACAGGCCGCCGGCCCGTTCGCCGCGTACGGCGAAGCAGCCGAGCAGGACCAGGAGGACCGGGATGATGCTCGTCTGGCCCAGCCACAGGGTGTTGCGGACCGGCAGCGACAGCATCAGCAGGCTGATCGCCACCGGCGCCGCGAGCAGCGAGGTGCGGCGGCTGACGGGCTGAGGCAGGGCCCGGGCGGCGACCACCCCGAGCGCGACGACCAGGAGCAGCGTGCCGAAGGTCCAGCCCCAGCCGAGGGCCTGCTCGGCGGAGCGGGTGAGCGGCTTGAGGACCAGGCCGGCGAAGGGGGTGCCGGTGAAGCGGGTGGAGTCGTAGAGCGAGCCCGTGACGTGCAGGACGCCGTTGGGGCCGACCCAGGTCTCCAGGTCCGTGAGCCGTTCTCCGCTGGGGGTGCTCAGGACGGCGGTCATCTGCCGTACGACAAGGACGGCGACCACCGCCCACAGTCCGAGCCGGGCCGCCCCGAGACGTGTCCCGGCCGTCGTACCCCCGAAAACTTCCGCCGCTCGCCCGCTGTGCTCCGCGTTCGCCACGCCTCGCCGGCCTCCCGCCCCGTCGGTCCCGCACGTCCCCCCGGTGAGAGACGCAGGCAACCCGCGCTTCACCTGACGTCCGCTCGCCTTTTGTCCGGAAGACGATAGTGCTGGGGCGGTGCGGTTGCCCCCGTCCAGCGCGAGATGGATCACAGCGCGGTGTCCGAAAACAGGTATGGAGGCGGACATACGTGCCTGCGCAAGCGCGGTTTGGCTGCACTATGCATCCACCTGGATACGTCACGTCAGCGAGGGTCGTCCCCCTATGGTCAGTTTTCGGGCCGCCCTGGCGCGGGCCGTGTCCCTGTCCCCGTCGAGGAGACCCCGGCGTTTGCGGCGGAGGTCGAGAAGGCGGAGTCGAACCGCCCGAAGGTCCCGCTGCGCGAGATGGTCGCGGGCCAGTGGAGGGCCCTCCTGCTGTGCGTGCCCCTGATCCTGGTCTTCAACGTCACCGACTACATGCTGCTGTCGTACATGCCCAGCTACCTCACCAGTGAGCTGAAGTACGACGAGACGCACGGCCTGCTCGTGGTGCTCGGCGTGATGACGCTGATGACGCTGATGACGCTGATGACGATCGTGCAGCCGTTCGCCGGTGCCCTGACGGATCGGATCGGCCGCCGCCCGGTGATCGCGGCGGGCTGCGCCGGCTTCCTGTTGCTGTCCGTGCCCGCCCTGCTGCTGATCCGCCAGGGCAGCCTGCTCGCGGTCGCCCTCGGTATGGGCGCCCTCGGTCTGCTGCTGGTCTGCTTCACGGCGGCGATGCCCGCGGCCCTGCCGGCCCTGTTCCCGACCAGGGTCCGCTACGGCTCGCTCTCGATCGGCTTCAACGTCTCGGTCTCCCTGTTCGGCGGCACGACTCCGTTGGTGGTCACGGCCCTGATCGGCGCCACAGGCGACATGATGATGCCCGCCTACTACATGATGGCGGCGGCCGTGATCGGCGGCTTCGCGGTGTGGCGCATGGCGGAGTCGGCGGGCCGCCCGCTGCCGGGGTCGGCCCCTTCCGTGGAGCAGGTCTGAGCCAACCTCGTCGCAGAGGTGATCCACGAGGACCAGCCGCTGGGATACCGGCGTGGCTTGTGAGCGTCGGGGGGACACTGGCGATGGCTGCCCTCCGCCACCGGCGGAATCGGGGTACTCGACCAGTGAGGGACACGGAAAGGCATGAGCGCAATGAGCGGGTCGCAGGTCTGGGACGACGTCGATTTCTACTTCACCACGCACCTCTCGCCCGACGACGAGGCGCTCCAGGCATGTCTGCGCGACAGTGAGGCCGCCGAGCTGCCGCACGTCAATGTCACGGCGAACCAGGGCAAGTTCCTGCAACTCCTTGCCCAGATTCAGGACGCCCGGCACATCCTGGAGATCGGCACGCTCGGCGGCTACAGCACCATCTGGCTGGGCCGCGCCCTGCCGACCGACGGCCGACTGATCTCACTCGAGTACAGCGCCCGGCACGCCGAGATCGCCACCCGAAACATCGCCCGCGCCGGACTCGACAAGGTCGTCGAGGTGCGGGTCGGCCCGGCCCTGGAGTCGCTGCCGAAGCTGGCCGACGAGAACCCGGCCCCGTTCGACCTGGTCTTCATCGACGCCGACAAGGCGAACAACCCGCACTATGTGGAGTGGGCGCTGAAGCTGACGCACACGGGCAGCCTGATCGTCGTGGACAACGTCGTGCGGGGCGGCCGAGTGGTCGACTCCGAGAGCATCGAGCCGGACGTCCGCGGCACCCGCGCCGCCATCGAGATGATCGCCACCCACCCGAGGCTCAGCGGCACGGCACTGCAGACGGTGGGCAGCAAGGGCTACGACGGTTTCGCGTTGGCCCGGGTGCTGGCATGACACTGCCCGGCGGCTGTCACATCTCGTGATAGAAGCCCACGTTGACGGTGCGCGGTGCGGCGCGGTCCACGATGACGAGTTCGCCCGAACCGCCCCGGGGCAGCCGCACGCTGCCGCCGTAGACGAGGGGCTGCGCGTACTCGCCGACCGTCAGCCGGACCTCGGAGGACGGCTCGGGCTGGGATCCGCGCAGCCAGGTCACCTGCCAGACGCCGTCGGTCCCGCACAGGAACTCCAGGTGGACGCGGGAGACGAACAGCCAGTCGTCCGGTGTCTTCAGCCGGCACACGGACCCGTCCCGGCCGACCCGCAGCACGGCGCCCGGATCGCTGGGCGCGTCGGCCATGAGCATGCCGGCCGTGGCACCCGCGTCCGCCCCGGAGACGGTGGCCATGGTGAGTTCGAGCACGTGCGCTCCCCCTGAAACATCCTGGTACGGCGGCCGGTTTGGCCCACCGCCGCCGAATGATAAAACGCCCGGCCCCGTCGCGTCCGGCACAATGGACTCATGACCGAGCGAAAGCCACCGGGCGTCCCGTTCGAGTCTTTCGTCGACAAACAGATCCGTGACGCACAGCGGCGCGGCGAGTTCGACCGGCTGGCGGGAGCGGGTGAGCCGTTGCCACCGGGCACCGACACGTCGTACGACGAACTGTGGTGGATCAGGCGGAAGATGGCGCGCGAGGGGCTCACGGTCCTGCCGCCCGGGCTGGCCCTGCGCAAGGAGGCGGAGGACGCGCTCGCGGCGGCGTACGCGGCCCCATCGGAGCGCATCGCGCGGAAGATCATCACCGACGTCAACGTGAAGATCCGCGACATGATGTTCAAGCCACCGCCCGGCCCGCCGCTGGGAAAGAAGCCGTACGACGTCGAGGAGGTCGTACGGGAGTGGAGACGGCGGCAGGAAGGCAGCCTCTGAGTTTCCCGGTGCCGTGTGTCGAATCGGCCGTGTCCCGGTCGACGCATGGGTGAGAGGGCCGGTGAGGGCCCGTACCGAGGAGGCTGTCATGAGTGGTGAGGTCATCGCGCGCCTGGCGATGTCGCTGGACGGGTACATCGCGGGGCCGCTGTCGGGGCGCGAGCATCCGCTGGGCGTCGGCGGGGAGCGGCTGCATTCGTGGGTGTTCGGGCTGCGGACGTTCCGGCGGATGCAGGGGCTTGAAGGCGGCGCCGGCGGCTGGGACGACGAGTTGCTCGCCGAGTTCGTGGAACGGCCGGGAGCGGTGGTGATGGGGCACGGTATGTACGTCACCGGCGAGATCCCGTGGGGCGAGGAGCCGCCCTTCCACCTGCCGGTGTACGTCGTCACCCACCATCCGCGCGAGTCGGTCGTGAAGAAGGGCGGCACCACCTTCCACTTCGTGACCGAGGGGCCCGAGCGGGCGCTGGAGCTGGCCCGGGAGGCGGCCGGTGACAAGGAGGTGTCGCTCGCGGGCGGCGCGGATCTGGTGCAGCAGTTCATCCGCAACGGGTGGCTCGACGAACTGCTCCTGCACGTCGTGCCGGTGCTGGCGTGCGGCGGCCGGCGGCTCTTCGACGACGTGGGTCACGAGCACATCGAGTGGCGCAAGACGCAGGTGCTGGACTCCCCTGAGGTCACCCATATTCGCTTGCGCCGGGTCGACACGCCTGTCTGACAATGGCGTTCATGACCTGGACCATCGCCCCCGAGCCCTTCGACTCCCCCGTCGCCGCCGCGCTGTGGCGGGCGTACTACACCGAGGTCAGCGACCGCTGGTACCTGTTGCACGAAGGGCACCGCACCGACCCGGCCGAGCTGGAGCGGGCGATCGCCGCCCGCGCCGGTGCCGAACTCGCCCCGCCCGGCGGGCGGTTGCTCATCGGGCGGTACGACGGCACTCCGGGCGGCAGCGCGGGCGTACGGCTCCTGAACGCGGACACCGCCGAACTCACCCGCGTCTTCGTGTGCGAGGAGCTGCGCGGCAAGGGCGGCGCTGCGCTCCTGGTGGCCGCCGCCGAGGACGCCGCCCGCGCCCTGGGGGCGAACCGGATCGTCCTCGACACCCGGGACGACCTGGTGGAGGCCCGCGCCCTGTACGCCCGGCTCGGCTACACGGAGACCGAGCCGCACAACGACGACGTCTACGCCGAACACTGGTTCCGCAAGGAACTGTTGACGCCCCAAGCCGTCAACTGACCTTGGCGGTCCGTGCCGTTCGGGACGCGCTCGCGCCGTCGTCCTGCGGCTGCTCGCTCTGCGCGCCGCACATCTCGTCCGTCAGCTCCTTCACCAGGCGGGTCAGGTCGGTGGGCCGGTCCGGGCCCCACCAGTCGCCCAGCAACTCGGCCAGAGACTCCTCGCGGGCCCACGCCAGCCGCTCGGCGACCTGGCTGCCCTGCTCGGTCGGGATCAGGTCGAGGCCCTCACGCACGCCCAGGTGCCGCTCCTCGATCTGGCGGGCGCCGTCGAGGATCACGTTCAGCGGGACGAGAGCGCGCTCGGCGAGCACACCGGGCTCCACCGAGCCGTATCTGCGCATCCGCAGCAGCAGCCAGCTCGTCACTGGCAGCAGGTCGTACCCGGCCCGCTCGGTGATCTTCCGGTACACCTCCCGCCGGCCGTCGCGGGTGCCGAGCAGGGACAGCGCGCGGGCGCACTCGTCGTACGAGGACCGCTGGACCGGGTTGGAGGCCAGCGTCTCCGTCACGTCGGGCGCCGTCACCGAGCCGCGCAGCCGGTCCTCCTTCAGGAACCACGCCAGGACGAAGCCGAGGAGGGCGACCGGAGCGGCGTAGAGGAAGACGTCGGTGATCGACACGGCGTACGCATGCAGGGCCGCCGGGCGCAGCGTGGGCGGCAGGGAGGCGATGCCGCGCGGGTCGGACTTGAGCGCGGCCGGCGTGAGGCCTGCCGGGAGGTGTACGCCCCGGAAGGCGGCGGTCAGTTCGCCGGCGAGGCGCCCGGCGAAGACGGAGCCGAAGATGGCGACGCCGAACGAGGCGCCGATCGAGCGGAAGAAGGTCGCGCCGGAGGTGGCGACGCCCAGGTCCTCGTAGGAGACGGCGTTCTGCACGATGAGGACGAGGACCTGCATGACCAGGCCGAGGCCGAGGCCGAACACGAAGAAGTACGTGCTCATCTCGGCGGTGGAGCTGTGCTCGTCGAGCCGGTGGAGCAGGAGCAGCCCGATGGTCGTGACGGCCGTACCGGCGATGGGGAACACCTTCCAGCGGCCGGTGCGGCTGACGATCTGCCCGGAGACGGTCGAGGACAGCAGCAGGCCCGCCACCATCGGCAGCATGTGCACGCCGGACATGGTCGGGGAGACGCCGTGGACGACCTGGAGGAAGGTCGGCAGATAGGTCATCGCGCCGAACATCGCGAAGCCGATGATGAAGCTGATGACGGCGGCGAGGCTGAAGGTGCGGATGCCGAAGAGTTTGAGCGGGAGGACGGGTTCGGCGGCCCTGCCCTCGACGGCGACGAAGACGACGGCCAGTACGACGCCCAGGACGGCGAGCCCGATGATCTGCGGGGAGCTCCACGCCCATGTCGTCCCGCCGAGGGAGGCGACCAGGACCAGGCAGGTGGCGACCGCGGCGATCAGGAAGGTGCCGAGGTAGTCGATGACGTGATGGGCGGACTTGCGCGGGATGCGCAGGGCGGTGGCGATCACGGCGAGGGCGACGACGCCGATGGGCAGGTTGATGTAGAACACCCAGCGCCAGCTCAGATGCTCGGTGAACAGCCCGCCGAGCAGCGGCCCGAGCACGCTGGTGGTGCCGAAGACGGCCCCGAAGAGCCCCTGGTACCGCCCGCGCTCCCGGGGCGGCACGACATCCCCCACGATCGCCATCGACAGCACGATCAGCCCGCCGCCGCCGAGCCCCTGCAGCGCCCGGAAGCCGATGAGCTGCGGCATGTTCTGCGCCATGCCGCACAGCGCGGAGCCGATCAGGAAGATGACGATCGCGGTCTGGAACAGCTTCTTGCGGCCGTACAGATCGCCGAGCTTGCCCCACAGGGGGGTCGCCGCGGTGGACGCCAGCAGATACGCCGTGACGACCCAGGACAGGTGCTCGAGCCCGCCCAGGTCACTGACGATCGTGGGCAGCGCGGTCGACACGATGGTCTGGTCGAGTGAGGCGAGCAGCAGTCCGAGGAGCAGGGCGCCGATCGAGACGAGGACGTTGCCGGAGACGCGTTCCCCCTCCTGCGTGCCGGCGTGCGTGTCCAGGGCCATGAGACCTCCCGGGCTCTCGTGGACATCTTCCATCGTGGAGGGTCTGGTGGGTTATGGCCTGTCGAGTCCGATTGGGGCCCGCTGGAACGCCGCACGGAAGCCGGGATTCCGGGGGGCTTGCGAACGAGTTGTGTGGGAGGTCTGGATAATCTCTGAAGCTCGCGGGGGGACGCGAGGGGAGGGGACGACATCGTGACGGACCAGAACGACCAGAAGGCCCAGCAGGACCAGCTGGACCAGCAGAACGAGCAAGGGGGTACGCGCTGCCCTCAATGCGGCACACCACGTGCCGCGGACAACACACCGGCGTGCGCCTGCAACCGCGAGGCGTCCGACGCCCTGCGTGACACGCGCACGGCGGAGGCGGCAGCGGCGGAGGACTTCGACCCGCTGCGGATTCGGCCGTACGTGGAGCTGGAGCCGTACGCGGAGGCGGAGTCCTCGGTGGAGAAGGCGGGGGAGGGTGCCGCCGAGGCCACCATGGCGCTGCGTGCCGTACCCGCCGACGCGCTCTCCGCACCCATGGCCCCCTCGGCGTCCGAGCCGGCCACGACCGACCTGAACCTGTTCGAGCACGACGGGGCGGAACCGTACGACGGCGGCCCTGAGGGGGCCGCGGGGAGGCCGCGACGCCGCTCCCGCCGCCCCCTGCTGCTCTCCGTGGCCGGAGTGGCCGTGGCGGGCCTCACGGCGGCCGGTTTCGCGAGCGGCATGCTCTCCTACGAGACGCCGACCCGCGATGGAGCCGCACCCCAGGAGCTACGGCAGAGCGTGCCCGACACGACGACCGAGGCGGCCTCGGCCCCGGCCTCCGCGACGCACGCCTCGGCAGCCCCGGCGCCCACGTCCGCCGGCCCGGCCTCCTCCTCCCCAACCCCTTCGACCACAGGGCCGAGCGCATCCCCGTCCCCCACCGCGTCCCGCTCGACGCAGCCGACCCAGACGGCGAGCCTCACCAGCACGACGGCGGTGGCCCCGTCTGCCCCCGCCCCGGTGCTGCGCCGCGGCGACCAAGGCCCGGACGTCAAGGAACTCCAGATCCGCCTGGCCCAGGTGAACCTCTTCTTCGGCAACGCGAACGGCAACTACGACAACCGCACGGAGAACGCCGTACGCAGCTACCAATGGTCCCGGGGCGTCACAGCCGACGAACTCGGCGTCTACGGGGCGGCCACGCGGGCGAGCCTGGAGTCGGAGACGTCAGAGCCGTAGGGCCACGGAGGAAGCGGTGGACCGGGGTCAGCCCGCGTCCTGGTGCGCGTGCTTGAGCCTCATCCGCGCCTCCACCCGCTCGGCCCCCGTCACCTCCGCCCAGAAGCGGTGCCCGCTCACGAACACGGCCAGCTCGTGCTCCCGCTGCCGCAGCTTCTCCACCTCTGCCTGCTCGTCGGCCGTCCAGCCCGGCGAGGCCGGGCGCTCCACCTTGCGCCAGCCCTGGGTGTCGCTGAACGCGTCCAGCGGTTCCACCGACCAGGGCAGTCGCTTCAGCAGGGCCGAGAGCTCGGCCCGGACCTGATGCAGCTCCTCCTGACCGGCGAGGAGGTCACTCGGAAAGTCATAGGTCTCAGCCACGCGGCAATGCTACGCCTGTTCGATTTTGGGAGGCGAGTTCGTTCCCGAGGTTCATGCGAACGAGTGCTCGGCGCCTCAGTGCCCTGCCGCCCGCAGCTCCCGTACGACGCGTGAGGTCACCGGCACGGGTACGCCGTGCCGGTCGGCCGCCCTCAGCAACGCGCCGCCGATGGCGTCGAGTTCGAGCGGGCGGCCCGCCTCCGCGTCGCGCTGCATCGAGGACTTGGTGGGGGGCGGGAAGGCGTCGTACCGGGCCAGGGCCCGGGACAGGTCCGTGGGGGCGCCGCTGGCCCGGCTGACCGCCGCCGTCTCGGCCACCAGGGACGCCAGTTCCTCGCGGTGCCGCGTGCGTACGTCGCCGAGGGGCAGTCCGTAGCGCGTGGTGAGCAGGGCGAACGGGGCGAGGAACGCCATCTTGGCCCACAGCGTCGCCGTCTCGTCCTCGGTGACCCGGGTGGCGGGGCCGGCCGCGTCGAGGGCGGTGGCGAGGGCGTCGAGGCGGGGGCGTGGGACCCGGTCACCGGCCAGGTCGATCTCGGCGAAGGGGCTGCCGTGTTCGATCACGCCGGGGGCGAGGCGGGTCGACTCGACGCGGACGACGGCGGGGGCCACGAGGTCGGGGCGGTGGCGGGCACGCAGGGTCTCGGGGTGTTCGACGCCGTTCAGGAACGGTACGAGGAGGCCGTCGCCGAGCACCGTGGACGGCACGCGGGCGAGCGCCGCGTCGAGCGCGGTGTGCTTGACGGCGACCAGGCACGCGTCGACGGGTTCGCGCAGTTCGGTGTCCGCCTCGACGGGGGCGGTGAAGTGGCCGAAAAGGCCGCTGCGGACGCGGATTCCGGCGGTGCGCAGCGTGTGGGCCGTGTCGTCTCCGGCCAGGCAGATCACCCGGTGCCCGGCGCGGGAGAGCAGCGCGGCCAGCAGTCCGCCGATGCCGCCGGGGCCCAGGACGGCCACGGTGAGTTCGTCGTTCGCCATGATGGACTTGTTCCTCTCGTCGGTCGGCCCCGGGGACGGTGGCCGCCTCGGACAGGATCATCGCAGGGACAACCGGGCCTGGGGGAGACTGGGAACATGTGCCGAAGCATCAAGACACTTCGTCCGCCCGTGCTGGAAGCCGAGGCCACGGACGACGAGATCAGGGCCGCCGCGTTGCAGTACGTGCGGAAGGTCTCCGGGTTCCGGGCGCCCGCCGCCCACAACCAGGAGGTCTTCGAGCGAGCGGTCGACGCGGTGGCGCAGGCCACGGCCGAGCTGCTCGGCGGGCTGGAGATCCGAGGGCAGGCCGTACGAGGGGCCGGATAACAGCCGCGGTCCGGAGGACTACGACGCCTCCGACGTCTCCGGCTCCCGCCGCATCAGGTACGTCGCGCCCGCGCCCGCCGCGAACAGCGCCACGAGCGACACCCCCGTGGCCAGCCATGTCGCGCCCAGCCACTGCGCGCCGAAGTAGCCGAGGGCGACGCTGTAGACGGCCCAGGAGAGGCCGGCCAGCGCCGACCAGGGCAGGAAGTCACGGGCGCGGCGGTGCGCGGCGCCCGCGCACAGGGAGACGACCGAACGCCCGGCCGGGGCGAAACGGGCGAGGACTACCAGCGCGCCGCCGCCCCGGGCGAGGGCCACGCCGAGTCGTTCCTGCGCCGTGGTGAGACGGCGGGAGCGGGCGATCGCCCGGTCCAGGCGTTCCCCGCCGCGCCAGGCCAGCCGGTACGCCACCAGGTCGCCGAGGACGGATGCGGTGGCCGCGGAGAGGATCAGGAAAACGATGTCCGGCACCTGGTGCGGGACGTTACCCGTCGCCGCGCCGGAACCGGCCGCCACCGCGGTGGCCGCCGTGATCACGAGGACGCCGCTCGGCAGCACGGGCAGGAAGACGTCCAGGAGGACCGAAAGGGCCACCATGGCGTAGATCCATGGGCCGGCGGTCAGCGACCTCACGCTCTCCAGCAAGACGACTCCCCCCGTTGCTCCCCCGATGACAGCCAGACAGCGTACGCCGGGGGTGTGACGGGAGGGTCACAGGGGGCTGTGGAGAATCGAGAAGTCGCCAAACAAGCATGGAACATCGACAAATTGCCTAGTCAATGCTTGCAAGTTCAACATTTGCCCAGGGTTCCGCTTCCACTCGCGGCCCCGTCCCGGCCTCGGCCGCGGCCGCACGGAGAACCGCTCTCGCCACCGCGTCGGCGTCCGAAAGTGTGACCGAATCCACACCCGGTCGGGCCCCCGCCGCGGTCACCCAGTGGACCCCCTCGGTCGGCACCCCCAAGGCGAACCGGCGGGTGTGCGGGCGACCTTGGCCGTCGACCAGACGGTAGGGCCGCTCTGTCACGTCCAGCCCTCCCGTCTCGTAACCGTCCACGACGTGCGGCCGGCACTCCCCCGCCGCCAGCAGCCCCGCGAGCAGTTCGTCGGCGGTGCGCCGCACGTCCGGCTCCGGAAGCCGGGCCTCGACCAGCCCCGTCACGCGCACCGCGGAGCAGGGCACGTCCGGCGAGTGCGCGACCCAGGCCCCGTCCGCCTCCCGCACGTCCAACCGCGGCCCGAGCACCGTCACCACGCCCGCCGACACCAGCGCGGCCAGCTCCTCGATGCGCCGGCGGGGCGGGCCGATGGACAGGAAGGCGTTGAGCGGGGTGTACCAGCGGTCCAGGTCGTCGCGGCGGGAGGCGCCGGACAGGCCGCCGTGGTCGACGATCAGCCGTATCTCGTTGCGCAGGTCCCGCAGCACGTCCAGCGCCGCCTTCAGCGGTCCGTCCACATTGCCGAGGGCGGCCTGCGCGGCGTCCTCGCGCAGATACGCCAGCAGCCACTCGCGCCACTGCCCCGGGTCCGTGAACTCCCGTCCCCCGTACGGCCGCCAGATCCGCTCCCAGCTCCAGCGGCCGGCCTCCGCGACCCCGAACTCGTCGAGCAGCAGCGCCTCGTGGGGGTCGCCGTGGGGGACGGCGAGGAAGCGGTCGGCGAAGTCGGGGCGGCGTATGAGCGTGTCGTAGTACACCGCCTCCACCTCCTTCGCCACGAGCGGCCATATCTCCGCCCGGAAGTCCGGCGCCTCCCCCGAGTCCGCGCGCTTGCGGAAGCCCGCTATCACCTCCGGCGTGAGCACGAGCGGGGTGTGCCGGCCGTACGGCCCCTTCGCGTTGTCGCCGCGCGCCTGGTACGGCACCCCGCGCCGCGAACCCGCGTACAGGCGCGGCTCGTTGCCGGACGGCGTGTAGCGCAGGGTGCCGTCGGCAGCCGGGGCGAAGCGGCCACCGCGGCCGGTGGTCAGCAGGGCCAGGTGGTCGAAGAAGTTCAGGCCCAGGCCGCGCAGCAGCACCGGTTCGCCGGGCGCGAGCGGGGAGAGGTCGACGTCGGCCGGGTTGGCGGGCGGGATATGGCGCAGACCGTGCCGGGCGGCGTAGGCGGCCAGGTCCCGCTGCGTGCGGTCCGTGACCACGGGCAGGTGGCCCTGCGCGAGGACCACGGCCGTCAGGCCGGTCAGCGTCCGGCCGTCGTCGAGCGTCAGTATCTGCTGCCCGTCCGGGTCGTCGGCGAGCCGGACGGCACGGGTCCGGTACGTCTCGACGCGTACGGCCTCGGGCGCCCGGTCCAGCAGATCCGCGAACACCCACTCCAGGTAACGGCCGTAGTGCGCGCGGGTCGGGTAGTCGTCCGGGCCCAGCTCACCACCCGCCCACTCGTACATGCTCGGGCCGGGCCGGATCGGGCCCGAGCAGTCCACGCTGTCGTCGGTGAACAGGGTGACCTGACCGGCCACGGTGTTCATCAGCAGCTCCGGCGACTGCGCGGTGCGCCAGACCCGGCCCGGCCCTGGCGGCGCCGGGTCGACCACGTGGACGGTCAGCCGGACGCCGGGCGGGAGGAGTTCCGGTGCGGACGCGCAGAGGCGTTCCAGGACGCTGGTGCCGCGCGGGCCGGCGCCGACCAGGGCGACGGAGACGACTGCGGATTCCTCGGTCGGTACAGACAAAGGGGAGACTCCCGGGCGTGTGGGGCGCTTGGCAGCAAACCGTCCGCCGTAAGCGGACGGCCCGCCTCATCATGCCGCCGCCGACCACGTAAGCCAACGCGCGTCCCAGACGTCACGGTTGTCCCTCATGAGGCGGTGAGGGAGGACTCCTCCACGGTCCACAGGGTGCCGTCCGGCCGCGCCTGGTCCAGTCGTAGGCGGGCCGAACGCCCTTGCAGCACAAGGGACATGATCTGGTTGCCGAACCAGGGACCACCTGTTTTACGCCAGTTGACGGGGGGCCGGGGACAGCGCCCGTGCCGGGCGAAGCGCCGCCCCAGCAGCCGGGCCGCCGCGCTCCAGCCGAAGCGGAAGCCGAGCCGTACCGACAGGGGGATGGAGTTGTGCACGGGCGAGCAGGTGAGCTGTAGTACGCGGGCATCGGGTGTGCCGGACGGCCACGACGGCTCGGCGACGTACGCATGATGCACGTCCCCGGACAGCACGCAGACCGTAGCCGGCGCGTCCGTTCCGGACCCGGCCTCGGCGAGCAGTCCGGTCAGCGCGGCGAAGGACGCCGGGAAGGCCGCCCAGTGCTCCAGATCGGCCACGCGGCGCAGCCGCTCCCCGAACCGGGCCCAGCGCGGCCCGCGTTCACCCCGGCACAGCGCCGCGTCCCACGTCTCGGCGTCGTGCACCAGGTGCGGCAGCAGCCAGGGCAGCGAGGTGCCGACGAGGAGATGGTCGTACGACCCCCGGTCCGCGAGCGCCTGCTCGCGCAGCCACCGCTCTTCCCCGGGGTCGAGCATCGCGCGACTGCGTTCCTCGAGCACTCTCGCCGCCCGGGTGTCCACCATCAGCAGCCGTACGCGGCCGAAGTCGCGCCGGTAGCTCCAGCGCACCGAGGCGGGGTCGACGTCGGCCTTGGCGGCGAAGGCGCGCAGCGCGTCGGTGCCGTCGGGGCTCTCGCGGACCGCCGCGTACAGCGGGTCGTCGGCCAGCTCGGCCGGGGAGAGGTTGCCCAGGTGCTGGTGCACCCAGTACGACATGAGGCCGCTCAGCAGCCGCTCCTGCCACCAGTGGGTGGCCCGCATGTCGGCGAGCCAGGCGGCGGAGGTGTTCCAGTCGTCGATGACGTCGTGGTCGTCGAAGATCATGCAGCTGGGCACGGTGGACAGCAGCCAGCGCACCTCGGGGTCGAGCCAGGACTCGTAGTAGAGCCGGGTGTACTCCTCGTAGTCCGCGACCTCGCTGCCCGGCGGGTCGGACAGGTCGCGGCGGGCGGCGAGCCAGCGCCTGGTCGCCCCAGAGGTCTCGTCGGCGTACACCTGGTCGCCCAACAGCAGCAGCACGTCAGGGCGTTCGCCGTCCGGGTCGGCGGCGAGCCGGGCCGCGAGCGAGCCCAGGGCGTCGGGGCCGACCGGATCCTTCTCGTCGGCCGGCGGCGCGGCCCAGCGGCACGACCCGAAGGCGACACGCACCACGTCCGCGCCGCCGCCGGGCGTGCGGATGACGGAGGGCGGGAAGCGGGAGTCGGGCAACGGCCACACGCGCGTGCCGTCGAGGAACACCTCGTACGACGGCGAAGTGCCCGGGGTGAGTCCGTCCACCGGGATCAACGCGTAGTGGTGTCCCGCCACTTGGAACGTCCGGGCGCTGCCGCCGGCGCCGCCCTCGCAGCGCACCTCGGCGGCGCACGGGCGGCTCGCCTCGACCCAGACGGTCGCTGACGAACCGTCGGCATACCTCAGCAGTGGTCCCAGGCGCAGTCCGGCCATGATCTCCCCTCCTCCGTCGCCCCGTACGGTACGGAACGACGGAGGCCGTTGGGGAGGTCTCGGAGGTCAGCAGCCGCTGAGGTAGCTGGTGAGCGCGCTCTTCTCGGCGGAGTCGACCGAGAGGTTGTAGTAGTACTTCACCTGGACCCAGGCGCGGACGTAGGTGCAGCGGTACGCCGTGCGCGACGGCATCCAGGTGGCCGGGTCCTGGTCGCCCTTGGACTGGTTGACGTTGTCGGTGACGGCGAGGAGCTGGGGCCGGGTCACGTCGTTGGCGAGGGCCTGGCGCTGGGCGGTGGTCCACTTGCTCGCGCCGGAGTCCCAGGCCTCGGCGAGCGGGACGAGGTGGTCGATGTCGACGTCGGAGGCGGCGGTCCAGGTCGCGCCGTCGTACGGGGAGTACCAACTGCCGCTCTGGGCAACGCAGGCGGAGTCGGTGACGACGTTGCTGCCGTCCCGCTTGAGGATGTACTCGCGGGTGTTGCAGGTGCCGCTGATGGTGATCCAGGTCGGGAACAGGTCACGGCTGTAGCCGGTGCGGTTCTCGGCGGCCACCGTCAGCTGGGCGAGGTAGCTGCGGGCGGTGGCGCCACTGACCGGGGTGGGGAGGGCGGCGGAGGCGGTCGGGGAGTTGAAGAGGGCGACGGAGGCTAGCAGGCCGCTGAGGGCCGCAAGTATGCTGACCCGTCGACGCGCGTAGAACTTCGACATGCGAACTCCCTTGAGGAGTGGGGGTGTTGGACCGCGGGCGAGGGAATGCTCGCGACTCCGTGTTGCTGGGAGGTGTGCGCGCGGTAAGAAACTAATGACGCGTTCATGACATGACAAGGTTCACGGCTGGACTTTCTGCCGCCGGGGACGATGCGAGCCGGCCGGGCGTCGATGTGAGCTGAACGTCAGGTGAATGCCGAGCTGAGCGCTGGCGCACCCCGGCCCGGTTTTGTACCGTGGAGAAACAAAGTGGCTCCCGCCCGCTACCCCTGACCGGCGGGCGGGGCCGCCTTGTCCCCGACCCCCCTCGCCTCACCCACCCGTCGCCCCGGAGCTGCCCGTGCCGCCCACCGTCCTCACCGCCCGCGCCCTGCTCCTCGACATGGACGGCACCCTCGTCAACTCGGACGCCGTCGTCGAACGCATCTGGCGGCGCTGGGCCGAGGGCCACGGCCTGGACGGCGACGAGGTCATGAAGGTCGTACACGGCCGCCAGGGCCACGCGTCCATGGCCGTACTCCTGCCCGACCGCCCCGTGGAGCAGAACCTCGCCGACAACGCGCGCATGCTCGCGCAGGAGACGTCGGACATGGACGGCGTGGTCGAGATCCCCGGCGCGGCGGCCTTCCTGGCCTCCCTGCGCGACCTGCCGCACGCGCTGGTCACCTCGGCCGACGTCGCCCTGTCCACGGCCCGCATGGCCGCGGCGGGCCTGCCCCTTCCCGACATCCGCATCACGGCCGAGTCGGTGGGCGCGAGCAAGCCCGACCCCGAGGGCTTCCTGAAGGGCGCCGCCGAACTGGGCGTGTCCCCCGCGGACTGCGTGGTCTTCGAGGACTCCGGCGCGGGCATCACGGCGGGCCGAGCGGCCGGCATGCGCGTGGTCGGAGTCGGCCCCCGCGCCTGGGCCCACGGCCCGGACGTGGTGGTCCAGGACCTGACCCAGGTACGGGTCGAACAGGCGGCGGACGGCACGATCCGCCTGCACATCGACGAGCCCGCGTCCTAGCGGCAGCCGGACACCTCGGCTGCACGCGGTCCGACCGAGCGCTGAGGACGAGACCATCCACCGGCACAGCGACCAGGCCACGGCCTAGCGGCAGCCGGACACCTCGGCTGCACGCGGCTGCGCTTCGGACTCGAACCGGAGGGCCTGAACCTCGACCTGATGGGCACGGGCTCCCGGGTCGGAGACCTCATCGAGCTCGAACTGGCCGCCCGCATGGAGTCGCCCGCCCCGCCCGCCTACGGCAGGCTGCTGGACGTCCTGAACGGCGACCCGGCCCTGTCCATCCGCAGCGACGAGGCGGAGAAGGCCTGGCGCGTCCTCGCACCGGCCATCTCGGCCTGGGAGAGGGACCTGGTCCCCCTGGAGGAATACCCCGCAAGCTCACCCGGCCCGCCCCCACGCCACCCCCTACGGCCCCGGCCCGGTACGCCAGGACAACCTGCTGTACCAGGAAACGACGCGCCGGGGCGACGACTGACCACCGCAGGGCAGCGGTACGGAAAACGGCCCCCCGGAGGCAACTCCGGAGGGCCGCAAAAGCCTGGCTGAGCTGGGCTTTACCTATCGGTGGGCGCGGACGGTTTCGAACCGCCGACATCCTGCTTGTAAGGCAGGCGCTCTACCCCTGAGCTACGCACCCCAGACGAGTCGACAGCCTACATCGCCCCGGGCGGTGCCCCGCAAACCCGTATCAGGGGGTTATCCCCACCCCGGATCCGGGAGTGTGCCGGATCGTCCCTCCCGGCACGGGTCCATACGGTCGTGACAGAACCGCTCAGTCCGGCTCAGGGGGAGATCAGCATGAACCGTACCGTCGCCGTCCGCGCGGGCGCCGTCCTCGGTGTCGTCGGCCTTCTCGCCGGCGTCACCGCCTGTGGCGCCTCCGCCGGGGACGACAAACATCCCGATCACCGGTCCTTCGCCTTGCACGGGCGTTCGCTCGTCGTCGACTCCGATGATTCCGCCTTGGAGATCGTCTCCTCGGAGTCGAACCGGGCGGGATCGGTCGAGGTCACCCGGTGGTTTCGGGGGTCCGTCGTGGTGGGGGGCGATCCTCGGGTGACCTGGGCTATGAAGGGGGATCGGCTGGTGCTGCGGGTGAAGTGTTCCGGGATCGTCGCCGACTGTTCGGCCCGGCATCGTATCGAGGTACCGCGCGGGGTGGCCGTCAGGGTGGAGGACGGGGACGGGAGTGTGCGGGCGCGGGGATTCCGGGACTCGCTCGGGATTCGGACGGGCGACGGGTCGGTGCATGTCACCGACTCCAGTGGGCCGCTGGACGTGCGTACCGGGGACGGGTCCGTGCGGGCCGAGGTGTCCTCCGCCCGGGTGCAGGTCAGCAGCGGCGACGGGTCGGTCCGGCTCCAACTCGGCGTCGTACCCGACCTGGTGGACACCCGCAGCACCGACGGTTCGGTCACCATCGCGCTGCCCCGGGGGACGTACCGCGTGACGACACGGACCGGCGACGGTGCGGTCGACGTGTCCGTGCCGCGTGACGCGGCCAGCGCGCATGTGGTCAGTGCCCGTACCCAGGATGGGAAAGTCACGGTGCGAACCGTGAACTGACCGGCCCGTGTGTTCGTCTTCAACGGGTGGGAGAATGACAGCACCCAGGGCGAGACACAGCACGGGAGAGGGATGTGACGGGGACACCGGCCACGACACCTTCGCAGCCGTACCCGCCATTCGCGCGGCCCCGGCGCGGCCCCTCCCCCCTCCGTGACGCCCTCACACTGATCAGCCTGCCCGTGCTCGCCGCCCTCGCGCTGCCCGCCGCGTTCGCCGGTGGCGGCACCCGGCGGTGGTTCGGCGGGCGGTCCGAGAGCCAGCGGGCGGAGGCGCAGGCCGCGAAGGACGCCGCCGCGGCCGCGTTCTACGAACTCGACACCGCCCAGCGGGATCTCAGGATCTCGATAGAGACCATCACCGCCGTGGACGACTCACCCGCCGCCCGGCGTGCCGTCTCCGACTTCGCGACGCTGGGGCAGCGCATCGACGAGGCGAGTCACCGTTACATCGACGCCGTGGACGCGCACGATCTCGACCGGGACGACCTGGAGGCCTCGGTCGCCGTCCAGGCGCGTGGCGAGCTGACCGCCGCCAAGGACGAGCTGGTCCGGGTCAAGCAGGACCTGGACCGGTTCGAGGACGGTCTCGGGCCGCTGCTCGGCAAGGCCGAGACGCAGCTGGCGCGGCTCGCGCCCGCCGTGGAGCGGGCCCGGCAGGCGCTGCTCGGCGCGTCGAACGCGCTGGACGCCGTACGGGGCGCGGGTCTGAAGGCAGACGATCTGGCGGCACGGCTCGCCGCCCTCTCCCCCGAGCTGACGAAGCTGAACCAGGGTGCCGGTCAGCACGGGGTGCCGCAGACGCTGGAGCGGGCCGAGCGGGTGGCCCGGGAGGCGGAGGCGATCCGGGTCGAGGCGGAGCGGCTGCCGGAGCGGGCGGCGGAGATCGATCACCGGCTGGTCAGCCTGCGGACGCGGGCGCAGGCGCTGACGACGCGGGCCGGGCAGGTGGATCCGGTGCTGAGCGAGCTGCGGCGCCGGTTCGCGGCGGCGTGCTGGCAGGATCTGCAGCATGTGCCGGAGCAGGCCGGGGAGAACGTGCGGCAGGCCGAGCTGAAGCTGAAGGACGCGCAGGCCGCGCGGGACGAGCAGCGCTGGCCGGACGCGACGTCGCTGCTGTCGACGGTGCGGGCGCTGCTGAACACGACCGACGAGGCGGTGTCGGCCGCGGGTGACCGGCTGCGACGGCTGAACGCCGTACAGAAGGATCCGCAGCAGGAGATCCAGCGGACGCGGTTCGCGATCCGGGACGCGCAGCGGCTGGCCATGACGGGCCGTACGACGCCGGATCCGCGGCAGGCCCGGCCGCTGGACGAGGCGGTGGCCCGGCTGGAGCGGGCGATCGGGACGCTGGAGGGGCGGCATCCCGACTACTGGCACTTCCTGACCGAGACCGAGGCGGTACGGCAGTCGGTGGCGCGGGTGGTGACGCAGATCCGCGAGGAACGCGGGGGCGGCACACACTGACCCGCTGCCGGCGGTCGCCAGTGGGCGCTGAGCCCTTACCGGCGGACGTCGACGGGCACTGAGCCGCTACCGGCGGACGTCGGCGGGCGCTGGCCCTTGCAGGCGGACGTCGGCAGGCACTGAGCCGCTACCGGCGGCCAGTGGGCACCGCGAGCTCTTGACGGCGAGCGCCGCCAGACACTGAGCTGTGGCCGCCCACAGTTCGGCGCGCACTGAGCCGCTGCCGCCGGACGCCCGCGGGCACTGAACCCTTGCCGGCGGGCGTCGGCGAGCGCTGAGCCGCTACCGGCGGGCGTCGGCGAGCACTGAGCCGCTACCGGCGGGCGTCGGCGAGCACTGAGCCGCTACCGGCGGGCGTCGGCGGGCCCTGAGCCGTTGCCGACGGGCGACCGTGGGTGTTGCGCCGTTGCCGCCCGGCGGTGGTGGGCGGATATTGGGAGGACGTACGGCCTCCGCACACGCACAGGGAGGCGGATATGGCCTCACACGCACTGCACTCGGGGACGCGCCGGCGGATCCGGTTCGACGAGCACCTGCCCGTCGATCATCGGCTGAGCAAGATCTACCGCGTGGGGGCGGGCCTGATGGGCCTGTTCCTGCTCGCCTTCGGCATCCTCGGGCTCACCGACAACATCGGATTCTTCGACACCGGCGGGAACACCGCGCTGGGCCTGAACACCAACGGCTCGCTCAGCGTCCTGTCGGTCTGCGTCGGGCTGCTGCTCTTCGCCGGCATGGTGATCGGCGGGAACTTCGCGTCCACGCTGAACATGGTGCTCGGCGTCCTGTTCCTCCTGAGCGGCTTCCTGAACCTCGCGCTGCTGGACACCAACCAGAACTTCCTCGCGTTCAAGATCCAGAACGTGCTGTTCAGCTTTGTCGTGGGGATTCTGCTGATGGTGTTCGGGATGTACGGCAGGGTCAGCTCGGTCCTTCCGCACGACAACCCGTACTGGCGGGCGCGGCACCCCGAGGAGGCGGAGCTGGAGGATCAGGCCCGGCAGCAACAGCCGTCCTGAGCGGGCCGCGCCGGGTTAGCCTGTGCGCATGCCTCGCTACGAGTACCGCTGCCGGACCTGCGGCGACACGTTCGAACTGTCCCGCCCGATGGCGGAGTCCTCCGCCCCCGCCACCTGCCCCACGGGCCACGACGACACGGTGAAGCTCCTGTCGACGGTGGCGGTGGGCGGCACGGCCTCCGCGTCCGCACCTGCACCGGCTCCTCGCGGCGGCGGGGGCGGGGGCGGGTGCTGTGGTGGGGGTTGCTGCGGCTGAATCGCCTACGCGCCCTGTCGCGCCGCCCGCAGAAACTCCCGCAGGATTCGTTCCCCGGCCAGCACTCCCCGCTCCGGGAGCGCCGTGATCGCCGGGGCCGTCCAGTCCGCGTCGGCCAGTTCGCCGTGGCCGGGGCGCCAGCCCCGGTCCGCTGCCAGGAGGAGGTCGGCGTCCAGGAGGGAGTCTCCGGCCGCCAGGGTCAGCTCCGCGCCGGTGCGGCGGGCCACCTCGCGTACCGCCGCGCTCTTCGTCAGCGGTTTCGGTACGGCGTAGATCTTGCGGCCCTGCAGGGACATCGTCCAGCCGCGGTTCTCTGCCCACACCGCGAGCTCCTTCACCCACTCCTCGGGCAGCAGCTCGCGCTCCACGACCAGGTAGACGAAGAGGTTCTCGGCGACGCGGTGCTTGCGGACCCAGGACGGGTCGGCGGTCGCCTCGAGATGAGCCCGGACCTCGTCCAGAGGCGCGCTCTCGTCGGCCAGCCGGGTCAGCACGCGCGCGTGCCAGTCGGGGTCCGAGACGCCGTCCACCAGCAGGTGGCCGCCGTTGGCGCAAATGGCGTACGTCGGCGCCGGGCCAGGCAGGTTGATGCGCTGGTACTGCTTGCGCGTCCGGGTCGTCGTCGGGACGAACACCGCCGTGTCGCCCAGCTCCGTGAGCAGCTGGGACGCCGTCTCCGTCATGTAGGACAGCGGACGGCTCTCGTGCACCTCCACACACAGCAGCCGCGGCGCCCGCGCGTCCGGCATGGTCAGTGCCAGCGCCGCCGCGGAGTAGATCAGCGTACGGTCGAGGTCGCTCGCCACCAGCACCGGCATCAGACGTTCACCGCCCGGCCGTCGGCGCCGGTCGCTCCGCGCGTGTACTGGGGGTGGATCAACCCCACGCAGGTGTACGGCAGTTCGCCGATCTCCTCGACCGGTACGCCTCTCTGTTCGGCCAGCAGCCGTACATGGTCCAGGTCGGCGCCCGCCCCGGCCCGCGCGAGTATCTTCCACGGCACGCGGCGCAGCAGCACGCGCGTGGTCTCGCCGACGCCGGGCTTGACGAGGTTCACGTCGTGGATGCCGTACTCCTCGCTGATGCGCTCGACCGCCGCCCAGCCCTCCCAGGTCGGGGTGCGGTCGGTGGCGGCGAGTTCCTTCACGGCCGCGTCCACGCTGTCCGCGACCTCGGGGAAGCGGGCGGCCACCGTGTCCAGGAAGGCCACCGACACGTCAGCGCCGGCGAGTTCGCGGTAGAACTTCGCGCCGTGGAAATCGTGGGGGCCGACGAGGTCGGCGCGCAGGACCGTGCGCGAGATCAGGCCGGAGACCGTCGAGTTGAGGCAGGCGGACGGGATGAGGAAGTCCTCGCGGGTGCCGTACGTCCGCACGCACGAGCCGGGGTCGGCCAGCACCGCGATCTCCGGGTCGAAGCCGGTGATGCCGTCGGAGGCCTCGAACTCACTGATGGCGTCGGCGAGTTCGCGGGTGATGGCGCCCTTGCCGGTCCAGCCGTCGACGAACACGACGTCCCGGGGGTCGTGGTGGGCGGCCAGCCAGCGCAGTGCGTTGGCGTCGATGCCGCGGCCGCGGACGATGGAGACGGCGTAGTGCGGCAGGTCGAGTCCGTGCCGTGACTGGGCCCAGCGGCGCATCAGGACGCCGACCGGGGTGCCCGCGCGGGCGAGGGAGGCCAGGACCGGGCGGGGGGAGCGTTCGGCGATCACGGTCTCGGTGACCACGCCGACCGCGTGCGCGATCCGGGCCGCCGAGTCGTCGAGGGCCGCGTGGAACAGCTCCTGGTACCGGTCGCTGGGCTGGTACTCCACCGGCAGCGACTCGGCGTAGTGCGCCCCGCCGCTCTGGATGGCCTCCTCGCGCTCCTCGGTCGGAGCCTCCAGGGTGACGTCCGAGAGGTCCTGGAGCAGCCAGCCCACCTCGTCGGGTGCGTACGAGGAGAAGGCGGGGCCGCGGAGGGGCTCGGGCAGCATGGCTGGCCTTTCGGGTACGTACAGGGGCTCGGGGACGTACGACGGTACGACCGCGAGCAGGACGTGCGGGATGTGCGCGCCGAGCTGGGCCAGCAGGCCGTCGGGGGCGTGCAGTTCGGGGGTGTCGGCGGCGGAGTCGACGACGGCGACGACGGTGTCGAAGCCGGCTCCGGCCACGTTGTAGGCGTAGCGCTCGCCGGGGCCGTCGGCCGGGGTGTCGTGGGCGGGGAAGACGATGCGGCTGCGTATCGCGTAGCCGGGGTCGTCGACGGCGAGGACGGGTGAGCGGGTGGTGGTGGAGTAGCGCACCTCGCCGAACAGGACCTGCTCCAGCTCGCGGGCGAGCCTGAGCGGCGCGTACATCAGCTCCTCGAAGCCGAGGACGAGGACGCGCCGGGCGCCGGTGGGCAGCGCTTCGGCGACCCGGGCGGCCATGGCGGGCAGCGCACGCTCGAGACGCACCCGGTGCGCGGGCGTGAACCCGTGCCGACCACCGTCGGGCAGCCGGTGCGGCCAGCGCAGGTCGACCCGGCCGACGCGCCCAGGACGGCGCGATGGGCTGGGCCCGGCGGCAGCCCCGGGCTTCGGCCCGGTGCTCAGCTCAGCGGTGGTCCTGGCGCCCAGCCCGGTCGCCGCCCCAGCCACAGACCCGGTGCTCAGCTCAGCGGCGGGCCCGGCGCTCGGCCCGCTCGTCGGCCCAGCCACAGACCCGGCGCCCGGCCCGGTCGCCGCCCCTGCCACAGACCCGGGCGTCGAACCGGCCCTGGTTGCCGTCGGACCGCCCGTCGCCCCGGCGGCAGCCGCCTCGTGCTGGGCCACCAGCTCCTGGCCCCTCTCCAGTACGCCCTCCGGTAGTCGTACGGTCCCGGAGGCTGCCGCGACCAGGTCAACCCGGGCGTCGATCTCGCGGGCGAAGTCCGTCAGGCGTCCGGCGTCGGCCGGTGAGCGCATGTCGACCAGCGCGACCACGACGTACCGTTTCCGCGGATAGCGTTCGTGCAGGTCACGGATGGTGTTCAGGACCGTGTTGCCGGTGGAGAACTCGTCGTCGACGAGGACCAGCGGGCCGTCGCCGGCCAGCAGCCCGGGGTCCTCCGGGAGCAGGAGGTGCGAGGTGGCGTGGGAGTGGGACTCCTCGAAGCCGCCGGCCGGCGCGATCCCGGCGACCGGGCGGCGGGTGGAGTGCAGGTAGGGGGCGAGGCCGAGGCCGTCGGCGACCGAGTGGCCGAGGCCCGTCGCGGTCTCCGCGTAGCCGAGGACGACCGCCCTGGCCGCCTCCTCGTCGCCGAGCAGCTCGCGCACGCGCCGGCCGAGGGTGACCCCCTGCCCGTACACCACGGCCGGCGACTGCGGTACGTGCTTGCCTAGCACGTTGGAGACGAGCAGGTGCGCGCGCTTGGGGTTGCGGCGCAGCGCCAGCCCCAGCAGTCCGGGCAGCGCGGCGTCGCCCACGAGCTGGACGCCGAGTCGCTCGGCGACCCAGCTGCCGGACCAGACCCCGTTGTTCACTGCGTTGTTCATGCGTTTCCTGTGTCGGGGGCGGTCAGTCGGATATGCCGGCGGCGAGCAGGTCCACGAATCCGACGTCTTCGTTGGCGACGCCGAAGAGCTCGGCCCGCAGCATGGTCCGCTCGGCCCAGGCGCGGTGCGGCTTCACTTCGTTCATCTTGTTCGTGTAAGCCGACCTGAGTACACCCCCGCCGCCGCGTTCCGGCCGCAGGATGTCCGCCGCGTCGCTGAACTCCTCGTGACTGACGACGGACAGCGCGTGCACGGGCAGGACGTGCGAGGGGTGGATGCAGGTCTTGCCGAACAGGCCGTTGGCGTGGTCGAGGGAGATCTCGCGCAGCAGCCCGTCCATCGCGTGCTCGATGAGGGATTCGCGCAGTTCCACGGCCTGTCCCTCCAGGAAGGGGCTGGTGCGCAGCATCGGCTTGAACATGCGCTCGGGGACCCGGAAGTACTCCCACACGGGCCCGGTCACGGTGAATCCGGTTCCGTCGGCCCGCCCCAGCATGTTCACCACGTCGGCGATCACGGAGGCGACGATCTGGACGTCGTACGCCGTCATGTCGGGCGCGCGGCGCAGGCCGTACGACGAGCAGAAGTCGGTCACGCCGAGGCGCAGGGCGAGCACCCGGTCGCGGTACTTGTCGACCGCGCGGGAGACGCCCTCCAGGGCCTCCACCCGGGTCTCGCGGTACAGCAGCTCGGGCGATTCCAGGACCGGCATGGCGAAGAGCCGGCGTCCGCTCGCGGCTTCGGCGCCCGAGAGCGCCTCCAGGAAGGGGATCCCGCGTTCCTCGGTGAACTTCGGCATCACGAATCCGGACAGCAGCCGGACCGTGCGGCCGAGGCGTCGTACGAGATCGGGGATCTGGTCGGCGGTGCGGACCCGGATGAAGAGCAGCGGCAGCGCCGCTCCCTCGCGCGCGGCCAGGTCGGCGAACTGGCGGACGAGGTTCTCCTCGCCCTCCAGGACCTCCGCGTCGGCGATGGAGTCCTCCAGGCACAGCACCATCGAGACCACGCCGCGCTCGGCCTGCTTGACGATGTCGTCGGCGAGCCGCGGCCGCGTGGCGGGGCTGTACAGCGTGGCGCCCAGGGCCGCGGAGAGCAGCCGGGCCGGGGAGTCGGCGGTGAACTCGCACGGCTCCTGGTGGAAGAGGCGCCCCCGTACCTCAGGGGCGATGTGCCCGAAATGACGCATAGAACTCCCCCGTGCCCCAAGGTGATGCTGTGGATGATGTTGTGGGTGGCCGGTAATAGTACGTATGGATCTATGTCAGAGGTTCCCGCCGGGCATGAATTCCAGGTAACGCAGGCAAGCACACCCACTGTGGACCAGGTACCCCCGCATTGTCGTGATCAGGACCGAGAAGGCAGGATGACCGCATGACGCACGCGATGCTGAAAGGGTCGAACGTTCCCCTCGAAGCCACAACGGTGCGCGCCGTGCTGCGCTGGACTCCCGGGCAGGGGGTCCCGGACGTCGACGCCTCGGCGCTGCTCCTCGGCCCCGACGGTCGTGTGCGCTCCGACGAGGACTTCGTCTTCTACAACCAGCCCCGGCACCCCTCCGGGAAGGTGTGGCGGCTCGGCAAGAAGCGGGTCGCCGAGGGCCTGACCGACACGATCCAGACAGATCTGACCGGTGTCGAGACCGACGTCAGCCGGATTCTGCTGGTCGCTTCGGCGGACGGCGTCACCTTCGACCGCGTAAGCGCTCTGCGCATCATGCTGTACGACGCGACGACCGCGGACGGTGATCCGCTGGCCCACTTCGACATCCAGCCGGAGACGGGGGCGGAGACGGCGCTGATCTGCGGCGAACTGTACCGCCGGGGCGAGGGCTGGAAGTTCCGTGCGCTGGGCGAGGGCTACTCGGACGGGCTGAAGGGGCTGGCAACGGACTTCGGGATCTCGGTGGACGAGTCGGAGGGGGCGGACACGCCTGCGGCGCTTCAGCCGGAGATCTCGCAGCCGTTGCCCCCTGAGCAGCAGCCTACGGCGGTGCCGTCCCAGCCTGCGTACGGCTATCCCCAGCCTGCGGCGACGGCGGCGGCACAGCCTGCGTACGGGTATCCGCAGGCCCAGTCGGGTTACGGATACGGCTATCCGCCGCCGGTCACTGCCGTGCAGGATCCGGACTTTCGGCTGCCGCCGCAGGGGCCGCAGTTCATTGGGCGTGGCGCCTAGTAGGAGCTAGGGGGTGCAGCGCTCTAGTCGACCTTGGTCTTGTAGCCCCGCCCCCACTGCAATCCCCACCCGTACAAGCGGTCCAGCTCGCCCTGGAAGCCGTACACGAACTTCACCTCACGGCGGACCATCAGTTCGCCCTTGATGTTCTCGATCATCACGACGGCGCAGGAGCGGGCCTGGGGGTGTCGTTCGTCGAGGCCTATCTCGATGCGGGGGCCGTTGCTGGGGTACAGCGTCACGATCGCGTGTGTGCGGTCGAACGCCGGCGTCTGGTCGTAGATGTAGACGAAGACGAGCAGGCGCTTGATGGCGTCGCGGTGGTCGAGGTTGATGTACATCGTCTCGCCGGACGCCGATCCGAAGCGGTCGTCGCCGCTGAGTTTGACGTACGGCGGCTGGTTCACGTCCCCGAGGTAGCTTCCGAGCGGCTGTACGACCCCCTTCGTGCCGTCCGAGAGCTCGTACAGGCAGCCCAGGTCGAGGTCGACGTTGACCATGCTCTGCCCGTGGCCCAGGACCTCCGGGGGCTTGAGTGCCTTGAAGGGGTGCCGCAGCAGGCTGGTGCGCTGGACGCCGCCGATGTCGGACGTCCGCATCCGCCAGGACAGGTTGATGCGCAGATGGCCGGTGGCCGCGCCCTGCTTGGTGAGGGACACCTGCTGGTGCCGCTTGGTGAGCTGTATGGAGTTGGTCGCGGCGCTGCCCGAGTCGAAGTCGGCCGCGCGTCCGCCCAGCAGCCCGTCGAAGAAACCCATTCCCGCCCCCACACACTGATGTCAACACTGCGGGGCGGCCGAGCGAGTCGGCCGCCCCGCACAGAGCGTTCCTCACCGGCGGGGGTGTCACACACCCCCGTTCCGGACAGCCGTCACACCCCGGAGGGGACCTCGGTCTTCTCGTCCGAGCCCGCGCTTCCCTCGGCTGCCGCGAGTGCGCGGTTGCGGCGCACGGAGGACCAGAAGGACCAGGCGATCAGGACGACGCCGACGAGGCCGGTGATGACCTCGTTGATCTCGTGCTGGATGGTGACCATGAGGATCACGGCCAGGGCGCCGATCGCGTAGTGGGCGCCGTGCTCCAGGTAGACGTAGTCGTCGAGGGTGCCCTGGCGGACCAGGTAGACGGTCAGCGAACGGACGTACATCGCGCCGATGCCGAGGCCGAGCGCCATCAGGACGATGTCGTTGGTGATGGCGAACGCGCCGATCACACCGTCGAAGGAGAAGGACGCGTCCAGGACCTCGAGGTAGAGGAACATGAAGAACGCGGCCTTGCCGGCGAGGGTGACGGCGGAGCGCTGTTTGCCGCTGCGGACGGCCTCTTCCTCCTCCTCGTGCTCACGTTCCTCGTCGGCCTCCAGTCTGTCCTCGAAGAAGCTGGAGAGACCACCGACGATCATGTACGTGATGAGGCCGGCGATGCCGGAGATCAGGACCGTCTGCGCCTTGTCGACGTGCGCGCCGCCGTGCTGGTGGGCGTGGGTCGCGAAGGTGAAGGAGGTGATCAGCAGGACGATCAGCGAGATGCAGACCGACAGCATGTCGACCTTGCCGAGCTTGGCCAGCGGCCGCTCGATCCAGCGCAGCCACTGAATGTCCCGGTCCTCGAAGATGAAGTCGAGGAAGATCATCAGCAGGAACATGCCACCGAAGGCCGCGATCGCCGGGTGGGCGTCGGTGACCAGCTCCTGGTAGCGGTCCTTGTTGTTGAGCGCGAGGTCGACGGCCTCGATGGGGCCCATCTTGGCGGTGACGGCGACGATCACGACCGGGAAGACCAGCCGCATGCCGAAAACGGCGATGAGCACGCCGACCGTGAGGAAGATCTTCTGCCAGAAGGCACTCATCTTCTTCAGGATTCCGGCGTTGACCACCGCGTTGTCGAACGACAGCGAGATCTCGAGGACGGACAGGATCGCCACGATGCCGAACGCGGTCCACCCCCCGTAGAAGACGGCCGCGACCAGGCCGAGCGCGGTAATCGCGAACGACCAGCCGAAGGTTTTCAGAAGCACTGGCTACCCAATCCGTATGTTGGGGGTCCCCCCAAGCGGTGCTTGGGGGAGGGTCTCCCCCGTCGCCGTCCGCGGCTTTACGAAACGTTGACTCCGAAGTCTAGAGCGATGCCCCGAAGTCCGGACGCGTACCCCTGGCCCACGGCCCGGAACTTCCATTCGCCTTGGTAGCGGTAGAGCTCGCCGAAGATCATGGCCGTTTCGGTGCCGGCGTCCTCGCTGAGGTCGTAGCGCGCGAGTTCCTGGCCGTCGGCCTGGTTGACGACGCGGATGAAGGCGTTGGAGACCTGCCCGAAGGTCTGGCCGCGCTCGTCGGCCTGGTGGATCGAGACCGGGAAGATGATTTTGTCGCAGGTGGCCGGCACCTTCGGCAGGTCGACCAGGATGCTCTCGTCGTCGCCCTCGCCCTCACCTGTGAGGTTGTCACCGGTGTGCTCCACCGAGCCGTCGGGGCTCTTGAGCTGGTTGTAGAACACGAACCACTCGTCGCCCAGCACCCGCCCGCCCTGGCACAGCAGCGCGCTGGCGTCCAGGTCGAAGTCGGCGCCGGTGGTGGAGCGCGCGTCCCAGCCGAGCCCGATCATGACGTTGGTGAGGTTCGGTGCGGCCTTGGAGAGGGAGACATTGCCTCCCTTGGCGAGCGTGACGCCCATTGTGCTGGTCCTCCCCTTTGTGGTGCCTCTTCGGTTGTCCTGCGCGTCCGGCGCCGCGCGTAAACGGCGTGGCGCCGGACGAGGTGGTCATACGTCTCGGACGTCGACGTCGGGGACGCTGACGTCTGGGACGCTGACGTCTGGGACGTCGACGCGACAGACGCTGACGCGTCAGACGTTGACGCCGAAGTCCTGCGCGATGCCGCGCAGGCCCGAGGCGTAACCCTGGCCGATGGCGCGGAACTTCCACTCCGGGCCGTTGCGGTAGAGCTCACCGAAGACCATCGCGGTCTCGGTGGAGGCGTCCTCACTGAGGTCGTACCGCGCGATCTCCTGTCCGCCGGCCTGGTTGACGACGCGGATGAACGCGTTGCGCACCTGGCCGAAGGACTGCTGGCGGTTCTCGGCGTCGTAGATCGACACCGGGAAGACGATCTTGTCGACGTCGGCCGGGACCCCGGCCAGGTTGACCTTGATCTGTTCGTCGTCCCCCTCGCCCTCACCGGTGAGGTTGTCGCCGGTGTGCTCCACCGAGCCGTCGGGGCTCTTGAGGTTGTTGAAGAAGACGAAATTCTGGTCGCTGCCGACCTTGCCGGCGGCGTTCAGCAGCAGTGCGCTGGCGTCGAGGTCGAAGTCCGTGCCGGTCGTGGTGCGGACGTCCCACCCCAGACCGACGATGACGGCGGTCAGGCCCGGGGCCTCCTTCGTCAGCGATACGTTGCCGCCCTTGCTGAGGCTGACTCCCACGGGTCCTCCATGTGGTGTCCAGGGGCGGGGAGCCCCGTCTTGCGTCGGATACCGGATCAACGTTTCGATCCTAGTGACGGGTTCCCGCCCCCCGCAGGCCCTGGACCCGAAGAATCACCCGGGTCACAGGGTGTCGAGCGCCTTCACGTACTCGTTCAGGTCACGGGCGTCCGGCAGATCGTTGACCACGGTCCACCGCACGACGCCCTCCTTGTCGATGATGAAGGTCCCACGGACGGCACAACCCTTGTCCTCGGCGAAGACGCCGTACGCGCGCGAAGTGTTGCCGTGCGGCCAGAAATCGCTCAGCAGCGGGTACTCAAGGCCCTCCTGCTCGGCGAAGACGCGCAGGGTGGGGACGGAGTCGTTGGAGACGGCGAGCAGCTGGGTATCGTCGTTGACGAACGTCGGCAGGTTGTCGCGCAGCTCGCACAGCTCGCCGGTGCACACGCCGGTGAAGGCGAAGGGGTAGAAGAGCAGCACCACGTTCTTGTCGCCGCGGAAGTCCGAGAGCTTCACCGTGCGGCCGTGGTTGTCCTTGAGCTCGAAGTCGGGCGCCGTGTCGCCGACCTGGATCGCCATCGTCCTGCATCCCTTCGGAGGGGCTGTTCGGGTGGCTCCACCCTACGCAGCCGCCACCTGGACCTTCCGGACGGGCTGAGCGAAGTCAGCCCGTCCGGTGTTCGAGGGCGAGGCCGTTGAGAGGCCGAACGGGGGGCTGTACTCAGCCCCCGGGGCCGGCTCACGGGCCGGCGGTCACCTCTTGATCAGCGCTTCGACTTGGCTGCCTTCGGCGTCACCAGACGGGAGCCGCTCCAGTCCTTGCCGACGCTGACGCTCTTGGACGCCGACAGGCCCGCGGTCGTAGCGGCCTCCGAGATGTCGCTCGGCTCCACGTAGCCGTCACGGCCGGTCTTCGGCGTCAGCAGCAGGATCGACCCGCCCTCTTCGATGTACGTGGTGGCGTCCACCAGCACATCCGTCAGGTCACCGTCGTCGTCGCGGAACCAAAGCACCACGGCGTCGGCCACGTCGTCGTAGTCCTCGTCGACGAGGTCGCTGCCGATGACTTCCTCGATGGACTCGCGGAGCTCCTGGTCGACGTCGTCGTCGAAGCCGATCTCCTGGACCACCTGCTCGGGCTGGAACCCCAGCCTGATGGCAGGGCTCGTCCGCTCCTCCGCGTGGTCCGCGGTCGCGCTCACGGGTTGCCTCCTGATCATGTTCTCGGTGAATATCTCAGCCACGCGCGTGCGCGAAGCATTGGCCGTAGTCCACACGGGCGGGACGGATCGCGCAAGTACCCGGCGGTTCAGACCGCCGAAACGGTGACGATCCCGACCGTGTCGCCTCAACTCCTGGCACGGTACCCCGACCTGGCGTGACCCACATCACACCCATACGTCCCATTTGCACCGTGTTCAGACCGGGCCGACGGAGTACGACTCGAGGGAAACCGTACGCACCTCTCGGTTACCTCACGGTAGAGATGACGTGGGCCGCCCCGAGGTACACGATGGGGAACGGTGCAGACACAGATGCGTACAGCGGAAACGCGACAACAGCAGCCCTCTGACAGGTAAGGAACAGCGTGGCTTCCGGATCCGATCGCAACCCGATCATCATTGGCGGCCTTCCGAGTCAGGTTCCTGACTTCGATCCCGAGGAGACCCAGGAGTGGCTCGACTCCCTGGACGCCGCCGTGGACCAGCGCGGCCGTGAGCGGGCCCGCTATCTGATGCTCCGCCTGATCGAGCGGGCCCGCGAGAAGCGCGTGGCCGTGCCCGAGATGCGCAGCACGGACTACGTCAACACGATCGCGACCAAGGACGAGCCGTTCTTCCCCGGCAACGAGGACATCGAGCGCAGGATCCTCAATGCGACCCGCTGGAACGCGGCCGTGATGGTCTCGCGCGCCCAGCGCCCGGGCATCGGCGTCGGCGGTCACATCGCCACGTTCGCCTCCTCGGCCTCCCTGTACGACGTGGGCTTCAACCACTTCTTCCGCGGCAAGGACGAGGGCGACGGCGGCGACCAGGTCTTCTTCCAGGGGCACGCCTCGCCGGGCATCTACGCCCGCGCGTTCCTCCTCGACCGGCTCGACGAGGCGCAGCTGGACGGCTTCCGTCAGGAGAAGTCGAAGTACCCCGACGGCCTCTCCAGCTACCCGCACCCGCGCTCGATGCCGGACTTCTGGGAGTTCCCGACGGTCTCCATGGGCCTCGGCCCGCTCGGCGCGATCTACCAGGCTCGGATGAACCGCTTCATGGAGGCGCGCGGCATCGCCGACACCTCCAAGTCGCATGTGTGGGCGTTCCTCGGCGATGGCGAGATGGACGAGCCCGAGTCGCTCGGCCAGCTGTCCATCGCGGCGCGCGAGGGTCTGGACAACCTGACCTTCGTCGTCAACTGCAACCTGCAGCGGCTGGACGGTCCGGTGCGCGGCAACGGCAAGATCATCCAGGAGCTGGAGTCGCAGTTCCGGGGCGCCGGCTGGAACGTCATCAAGCTGGTCTGGGACCGCACCTGGGACCCGCTGCTCGCCCAGGACCGCGACGGCGTGCTGGTCAACAAGATGAACATCACTCCGGACGGCCAGTTCCAGACGTACGCCACCGAGTCGGGCGCTTACATCCGCCAGCACTTCTTCGGGGACGACCACCGGCTGCGCGCGATGGTCGAGAACATGACCGACGACCAGATCCTGCACCTGGGGCGCGGCGGCCACGACCACCGGAAGATCTTCGCGGCGTTCTCGGCGGCCAAGGCGCACAAGGGCCAGCCGACGGTGATCCTCGCCAAGACGATCAAGGGCTGGACGCTGGGCCCCAACTTCGAGGGCCGCAACGCCACGCACCAGATGAAGAAGCTGACGGTCGCCGACCTCAAGGGCTTCCGCGACCGTCTGCACCTGCCGATCGCCGACAAAGAGCTGGAGTCCGGCCTGCCGCCGTACTACCACCCGGGCCGCGGCTCGGAGGAGATCCAGTACATGCACGACCGGCGCAAGGGCCTGGGCGGTTACGTCCCGACCCGCGTCGTGCGTTCGAAGCCGCTACCGCTGCCGGACGACAAGACGTACGCGACCGTGAAGAAGGGCACCGGCCAGCAGTCCATCGCGACGACCATGGCCTTCGTCCGTCTCCTCAAGGACCTCATGCGGGACAAGGAGATCGGCCGCCGCTTCGTCCTGATCGCGCCGGACGAGTACCGCACGTTCGGCATGGACTCCTTCTTCCCGAGCGCGAAGATCTACAATCCGCTCGGCCAGCAGTACGAGTCGGTGGACCGCGATCTGCTGCTCGCCTACAAGGAGTCGCCGACCGGCCAGATGCTGCACGACGGCATCTCGGAGGCGGGCTGCACGGCGTCGCTGATCGCGGCGGGCTCGGCCTACGCGACGCACGGCGAACCGCTGATCCCGGTGTACGTCTTCTACTCGATGTTCGGTTTCCAGCGCACCGGTGACCAGTTCTGGCAGATGGCCGACCAGATGTCGCGCGGTTTCGTCCTGGGTGCCACCGCGGGCCGTACGACCCTGACCGGCGAGGGCCTCCAGCACGCGGACGGCCACTCCCAGCTGCTCGCCTCGACCAACCCGGCGTGCGTGGCGTACGACCCGGCGTACGCGTACGAGATCGCCCACATCGTGCAGGACGGCCTGCGCCGGATGTACGGCGGCGACGTCGAGCACCCGCACGGCGAGGACGTCTTCTACTACCTGACCGTCTACAACGAGCCCATCCAGCACCCGGCCGAGCCGGCGAACGTGGACGTCGAGGGCATCCTCAAGGGCATCCACCGGCTGAGCGCGGGCACGGCGGGCACGGTCCCGGCGCAGATCATGGCGTCGGGCGTCGCGGTGCCGTGGGCGCTTCAGGCGCAGCGGATCCTCGCCGAGGACTGGAACGTACGGGCGGACGTCTGGTCGGCGACCTCCTGGAACGAGCTGCGCCGCGAGGCGGTTGCCGTCGAAGAGCACAACTTCCTCCACCCGGAGGAAGAGCAGCGGGTGCCGTACGTGACGCGGAAGCTGAGCGGCGCGGAGGGTCCGTTCGTGGCCGTGTCCGACTGGATGCGATCGGTTCCGGACCAGATCGCGCGCTGGGTGCCCGGGACGTACCAGTCCCTCGGCGCGGACGGCTTCGGCTTCGCGGACACGCGGGGCGCGGCCCGCCGCTTCTTCCACATCGACGCGCAGTCGATCGTGGTGGCGGTGCTGACCGAGCTGGCGCGGGAGGGCAAGGTCGACCGTTCGGTGCTGAAGCAGGCCATCGACCGGTACCAGCTGCTCGACGTGTCGGCGGCGCATCCGGGGGCGGCAGGGGGCGACGCGTAGAGCTGCGCGGCCTGGACGGATGAGGGGGCGGTGCCCGCGGCACCCCCCCTCACGTTTTCCTTACGATGCGGCCATGAACGAACAGTCGGCTCAGGCGCGTTGGGAACGGCTCAGCCAACGGCCCCTGCTGGCGCTCGCGGTGGCCTTCGCCGTCGCCTATGCCGTACCGATCGTGGACAGTTCCGCGGACGCCTCCGTGACCGTCGCGTGCACGGTGGTCGAGTGGGTGGTGTGGGGGTCGTTCGCCGCGGACTATCTGGTGCGGCTGGCGCTCACCCCGCGGCGCCGGGAGTTCGTACGGACGCACTGGATGGACCTGTGCGCCGTGGTGCTGCCGATCCTGCAGCCGCTACGGCTGCTGCGGCTGGTGTCGACGCTGCTGCTGGTGGGTCGGCGGGCGCGGATGGCCTCGCAGATCCGGCTGACGACGTATGTCGCGGGGGCGGTGGTCGGACTGCTGATGTTCGGGTCGCTCGCGGTGCTGTCCGTGGAACGGGAGGCGCCGCACGGGAACATCCGGACGCTGGGTGACGCGATGTGGTGGTCGTTCACGACGATGACGACCGTGGGGTACGGGGACCACGCGCCGACGACCGGGCTCGGGCGGATGATCGCGGTGGGGTTGATGCTGTCCGGGATCGCGCTGCTGGGTGTGGTGACCGCGAACATCGCGGCGTGGTTCATTGCGCGGTTCGAGAAGGACGATGTGGAGGAGCGGCGGCAGACTGCCGCGATTGCTGAACTTACCGAGGAGGTCAGGGCGTTGCGTGCGGAAGTGGCGGCGTTGGCTTCGGCGGCGCGGGAGGAACAGCGGAGTTGAGGGGTGGGCCGGTGCTGGTGCCGGGCGGGAGTGGGTTTCGCTCGCCCGCGCTTGCGGGGTGCCTCCCCCACTCTCGGCTTCGCTCGAGCGGGGGACCCCCATCGCCCACCCGTGCCGCCTGGGGGTCCCCCGCTCGAAGCGTGGGGAGAGGCACGACTGCCCGCAGCAGTCGCCGTTCTGGCGCAGCTGCGGGCAGTCGTCGTTCTGCTGGGGCTAGATGTGGCCCATACCCGCCTCCGCGCCGGCGTTCTCGCCGCGCTTCGTCAGGAACGCCACGAAGACCGCGATCGCCGCCACGCCCGCCGCGACCAGTGACGCGAGGCTCATGCCGGAGATGAACGTGTCGTGGGCAACGGAGGTGATCTTCTCGATGATCGGCTCCGGCGTGCCCTTGGCGACCGGGGCGACGCCCACCTGGACCGCCTCGGACGCCTGGTCGAGCTGGCTCGGCGTGAGCTTCGGCAGCCCCGCGTCGGCCCAGTTGCCCGGCAGGTCGCTGTCGACCTTGGAGGCCATCACGGCGCCGAGGACCGCCGTACCGAGGCTGCCGCCGATCTGCATCGCGGCCTGCTGGAGACCGCCGGCCACGCCGGACAGCTCCATCGGGGCGTTGCCGACGATGACCTCGGTGGCGCCGACCATGACCGGCGCGAGACCGAGGCCCAGCAGGGCGAACCAGACCGACATGATGGCGCTGCCGGTGTCCGTCTCCAGCGTGGACATGCCGTACATGGCGATTGCGGTGGCCGCCATGCCGCCGGCCAGCGGGATACGCGGGCCGAACTTGGTGATCAGCGCGCCCGCGAGCGGGGAGCCGACGATCATCATGCCGGTCAGCGGCAGAAGGTGCAGACCCGCGTTGATCGGGCTCATGCCGTGCACGTTCTGCAGGTAGAAGGTGACGAAGAACAGGCCGCCCATGAAGGCGATCGCCATCAGGACCATGAGCACCACACCGGCGGACAGCGGCACGGAGCGGAACAGGCCCAGCGGGATCAGCGGCGCCTTGACCCGCGTTTCCCAGAAGGAGAAGGCCGCGAATCCCACCACCGACGCGGCGATGAACGCCCACGTCTTGCCGTCGCCCCAGCCCCACGCGGGAGCCTTGATGAGGGCCCAGACCAGACAGAACATCGCGCCGGACAGCAGCGCGATGCCGAGGATGTCGAAGGAGCGCGGGGCGTTCTCGGCGCGGTGGTCGCGCAGGATCAGGGCGCCCAGGACGAGGGCGATGAGGCCGACCGGCACGTTGATGAAGAACACCGACTGCCAGTTGACGTGCTCGACGAGGACACCGCCGAGGATCGGGCCGCCCGCGGTGGACGCGCCGATGACCATGCCCCAGATGCCGATCGCCATGTTGAGCTTCTCGGCCGGGAAGGTGGCCCGCAGCAGGCCGAGCGCGGCCGGCATCAGCAGCGCGCCGAAGAGGCCCTGGAAGACGCGGAAGGTGACGACCGCGGCGATGCTGTTCGACAGGCCGATGGCGCCCGACGCGGCGGCGAAACCGGTCACGCCGATGAGGAAGGTCTGCCGGTGGCCGAAGCGGTCACCGAGCTTGCCCGCGGTGATCAGGGAGACCGCGAGGGCGAGGAAGTAGCCGTTGGTGATCCACTGCACCTGGGCGAACGTGGCGCCGAGGTCCTTCTGGATGGCCGGGTTCGCGATGGCCACGATGGTGCCGTCGAGGGCCACCATCATGACCCCTACGGCGACGGTGATGAGGGTGAGCCACGGGTGGCCGCGCAGGCCCGACGCCGGCGCCGGGCCGACCGGGGCCGCCGGTGCCCGGTCCCCCGCCGACTCGATGGTGGTCTGACTAGTCATACCGCACACGCTAATGTCAGCGTCTGACAGTTGACAAACCAATTCACAAGTCGGTAACTGTCACGTCACCCATATATACCCTGCACTGGGAGAACAGTTCGAAAGCGAGGTCCCATGGAGACGCTGCGCGAGCGCAAGAAGCGGCGCACCCGGGACGCACTGCTTCGGGCCGCCGTCGAGCTGTTCACCACTCAGGGGTACGAGGCGACGACCGTCGACGAGATCGCCGACGCCGTCGAGGTCTCGCAACGCACCTTCTTCCGCTACTTCCCCGGCAAGCAGGAGGCCGCCTTCGCCCTCCAGGAGATAGCGGAGGCGCACTTCGTCGAGGCCGTGCGCGAACGCCCGCCGCACGAGACACCGCTGGAGGCGCTGCGCCAGGCCGTGCTCGAGGGCTGGGACACGATGCACGAGGCCATCGCCGCCGTCGTGCCGATCGAGCTGTATCTCCGTATGTACCGGGTGATCGAGTCGAGCCCCGTGCTGCTCGCCGTGCATCTGCGCCGCTCCGTGGACACGGAGGACGAGCTGACACGGGTGCTGGCCGCGCGCGAGGGTGTCGACGCCGAGACGGACCCCCGGCCGCGCCTCGCGGTGGCGGTGTTCGGTGCGGTGATCCGGGTGACCGAGCGCCGCTGGTCCGTCGGGGACGACTTCAGCGTCTCGGCGATGCGCGAACTGACGGCCGCTTATCTCGACCAGGTGGGACCGGCGCTGATGGGGAACTGGCGGGAGAACTGACCGCTGGTCATGTTCTCCTGCTGATCCCGTCCTTACAGCTGAGGTCGTCGTCACACGTTCCGAAACGTGATACCAGTCACTCGGTTACCGCGAGACCCTCCCGTTCTCCTAGTGTGTCCTCCCAGTGACTTCCTTCGACACCTCCCCGCAACTCAACGTCTGGCGCATGCTGCTCGCGCTGGCCGTCGTGTTCGTGATGCTCGCGACCACCGGCTGGACCGCCCTGCACAGCCATCGGGAGTCCACCGCCCTGCAGACCTCGCTCAGCGCCTGGGACAAGGGCAGCGTCGTCGGCCACCGGCTGCCGGACCCGCACGCGGCCCCCGCCCTGCTCAGCCGGTTCTTCGCCTCGCTCACCGCACAGGAGCGCGCGCACCTCGCACACCGCTACCCCCTCGCCGTCGGCAATATGAACGGCGCCCCGGTCGAGCTGCGCTACCGCGCCAACCGCATCGCCCTGAACGACGCGCGCAAGGTCGAGAAGAAACGCATGCACGACAGCCGCCTCACGGCCGCCGGCCAGCAGCAGGCGGGCCGCCGTATGCACCGCTACGAGGCGCTGATGACCAGGGGCCGGCACATCCTCGCCTTCGATCCCGAGGGTTCGGGCCGGATCGCCGAGGTGTTCGGGAGCCTGTCGAAGGCCGAGCGGATCTCCGTCGTCGTCCCCGGCGTCGACACCGACCTGCTCAGCTTCCAGAAGACCAACCACAAGTACTCCGCGACGGCCGGCATGGCCGAGGCCCTGCACGCTGCCGAGCGCAGGGCGAGCCCCTCGACGCGTACGGCCGTGATCGCCTGGGCCGACTACACCGCGCCCTCCGGCCTCGGTGTGGACGCGGCCACGGCGATGCGCGCCGAGGACGGCGCCGTACGACTGAACGCGCTGCTGCGGGCCCTGCCCGGCAGCGCGCCGGTCTCGATGTTCTGCCACAGCTACGGCTCCGTGGTCTGCGGGGTCGCCGCGCACGGCATGCCCGGCCGGGTCGCCGACATAGTGGTGGCCGCCAGCCCCGGCATGCGGGTCGGCAAGGCCGCGCACCTGGGCACCACCGCCCGGGTGTGGGCGATGCGGGACGCGACCGACTGGGTCCAGGACGTGCCGTATCTGGAGGTCGGCGGGCTGGGCCACGGCGCGGACCCGGTGTCCACCGCGTTCGGGGCGCGGGTGCTGTCCGCGCGCGACGCGAAGGGACACAGCGGCTATTTCGAGCCGGGCACGGACAGTCTGCGGAACTTCGCCGCGATCGGGGTTGGCGCGTACCGCTCGGTCACATGCGCTCACGAAGACGACGGGTGCCGGACGGGTTTGCCCGGTACGACGGCGGCAAAACGCGCGTAGAGGCGCAGGAACTGCGGTCTGCGCGGGGAGGGGACGGAGGAGCGCGTGCCGCATACGATGAGCCGCATGGGTGACGTACTGGCCGGATTTCATGCCGCCTGGGAGTTCGAGTCCGACTCCGTGCTCATCCGCTACGAAAGGGGGATTCGAACACCAAAGCTGTTCCAGGCCCTCGGTGAACGCCGTGTCCCCCTCGCGGCGTTGCAGGGGGTGACACTCACATCGGGCAAGCGCGGCACGGTCGTACTGCGCGCCGAGCCCCGCCCCGGCGCCGATCCCCTGATGGAGGCGGCGGCCGGGCAGCTGGCGGAGGGCAACGACCCCTACCGACTGGTCATGCCCGCCGAGCGCGAGACCCTCGCCGAGTACTACGCCGACGAGCTGAGCGGGCTGCTGACCGAGTCCGGTCCGGCCGAGCGCCATCTGGTCCCGGCCCCCGAGGCGCCCCGGCACTTCAAGGCGTACGACGCGAAGGCGTCCTTCGACGGTACGGCCGTGCACTTCCGCTGGTTCTGGACGGGCGCGTCCTCGGCGAAGTGGAAGGCCGGCGACCAGAGCTTCCCGGTCGCCGACCTGAGCGGGGTCGAGTGGCGCTCCCCCGAGGTCTTCGAGGGGCATCTGCGGCTCCTGCACCGCGACGCCCCGGCCGAGCAGCCCGCCCCGCCCGACCAGGACCCGGCGACGGTCGTCTTCGGCCTGGGCTACGGCCCGGTCCACGAGTCGCTGCCCTTCGCGGCGGCCGTCCTGGCCGCGGTCCGCGAGCGCGGCGCGGTGGCCGCCGTACCCGCTGCGTCACCGGCGCGCCGCGACCCGGCGGACATCGCCGAGCGGATCCGTCACCTCGGGGAGCTGCACCGGGCCGGGCTGGTCACGGACGAGGAGTTCTCCGTGAAGAAGGCCGAGCTGCTGGCGGAGCTGTGATCAGCGGCCGGCCCGCTCCCGCTCCCACTCACGCACGCCGTCGGCGTAGAAGCTGATCTTCCGGTCGAGCACGGCGAGCGTGTCGCGCAGCTCGGCGATCCGGGTCAGTACGTCCCGGCGGGTGGACTCGAGCAGCTCCTGCCGCTCCCCGAACGTGTGGTCGCCCTCGCGCACGAGCTCGGCGTACCGCACCATGTCCGCCACCGGCATGCCGGTCAGCCGCAGCTTGGTCACGAAGTCCAGCCAGTCCAGGTCGCGGTTGCAGTAGCGGCGCTGGCCGGTGTGCGAGCGGTCGATGTGGGGCATCAGGCCGATCCGCTCGTACCAGCGCAGGGTGTGGGCGGTCAGGCCGGTGAAAACGACGACCTCGCTGATCGTGTAGCTGTCCTCCCCGTCCGGGCGGGGGTGGCGCCGGGGCGGGGCGGAACAGATGTCGGCGGGGTTGAGATCTTGCTCGGTGTCCGCGGGCGTGGTGTGCATCACCGTCATGACCTCCACGCTATGGCCTTGGAGTGCACTCGAAGCAAGCGAACCCGGTAAGAAACGGGCGGGACTGTCCCGAGGGCGGTGGCTAATGTGCGGGGCATGAGTTTCGTACGTCGCGCCGCGCCCGAGGACGCACAGGAAGTGCTGCGTCTTCGACAGTTGATGATCGATTCGCTGTTCGGAAACGACCGGTCCACGGACTGGCATGGGGAGTCCCTGCCCAATCTCCGGAAGCGCCTGGGCGAGCCGGAGGGGGACTTCGCCGTGTTCGTCGTGGACCATCCCGAGCGGCCGGGGGCGCTGGCCACGCTGGCGGCCGGGACGATCGAGTACCGGATCGGGCGGGCCGCCAATCCGCTGGGCACGGTGGGCTTCGTGTTCAGCGTGGCGACCGACCCGGAGGCGCGCCGGCGCGGGTACGCGCGCGCGTGCATGGGCGAACTGCTGGAGTGGTTCCGCTCGCGCGGTGCCGGTCAGGTCCAGCTCACCGCGTCCGCCGAGGCGCGCCCGCTGTACGACTCACTCGGCTTCCGGCCCAAGCCCGACCCCTTGCTGGAGCTGAGGCTCTGAGCCCGTAGGCTCGACGGCATGTCGCTGCAGAGCCTCGCGCTGATCGAGAACTGGCCCGTGCCCACCGCCGCGGCGGGGGTCGTACGCGCCGACGGCACGGTCCTCGGGACCCACGGTCCGGTCGACGCCAAATTCCCGCTGGCGTCGGTCACCAAGCCGCTCGCGGCGTACGCCGTGCTCGTCGCGTACGAGGAGGGGGCGATCGAACTCGACGAGCCGGCCGGGCCCCCCGGGGCGACGGTCCGTCATCTCCTCGCCCACACCTCGGGACTCGCCTTCGACGAACACCGGGTGACGGCGCCTCCGGGAGAACGACGGCTGTACTCCAACGCGGGGTTCGAGCAACTCGGGGACCATGTGGCCAAGGCGACGGACATCCCCTTCGGGGAGTATCTGCGGCAGGCGGTGCTGGAGCCCCTGGGGATGACGTCGACATCGCTGGCCGGGTCGCCGGCGAAGGACGGGGTGTCGACGGTCGCGGACCTGCTGCGCTTCGCCGCAGAGTTGCAGGCGCCGCGGTTGCTGGAACCGCAGACGGTGGCCGAGGCGATGACTGTGCAGTACCCGGGGACGAAGGGTGTGCTGCCGGGGTACGGGCATCAGAACCCGAACGACTGGGGGCTCGGCTTCGAGATCCGCGACTCCAAGTCACCGCACTGGACAGGCAGTTCGTCCTCGCCGCGCACCTTCGGCCACTTCGGCCAGTCCGGTACGTTCCTGTGGGTCGACCCGGATGCGGGGGTGGCGGGGGTTGCCCTGACGGACCGGGCGTTCGGACCGTGGGCGGTCGAGGCTTGGCCGGTGTTCACGGATGCGGTGCTGGGGGAGCTGCGCTAGCCGGACATCTCCCACAGCAGGAGTTCGGCTGCCGTCACGCCGACCGCTTCCAACTCCCTGGCCTCCGTGATGCGCGCCGCGTCGCCCGGGGCGAGCTTCTCGCCTCCGAGCCGGACCTCCCCCCGCACCACATGCACGTACACGTAGGCCGCGTCCGGAACCGCGGTCCGCTCCCCCGGGACCAGGCGCCGTACGTGGAGCATCGCTCCGGCCTCGGGGACCGCGTACGGGGTGGAGTCGGCGATGCCGTGGACTATCTCGTAGGACGGGGTGCCGCCGGGTTCCAGGGGCGCGAGCCACATCTGGACGAAGGTCAGCGGGACGTCGCCGTCGTTGCGCTCCACGTGCCGCACACCGCCCGCTGAGCTCAGGCGCTGCACGTCGCCGGGCCGCACCAGCGTCTCGTGGCCCGTCGAGTCGCGGTGCGTCAGCTCGCCCTCGACCACCCACGTGACGATCTCGGTGTGGCTGTGCGGATGCTCGTCGAATCCGGCGCCGGGGGCGAGCCGTTCCTCGTTGCAGGCGATCACCGCGCCGAAGCGCAGGTTGCCGGGGTCGTAGTGCGGACCGAAGGAGAAGGCGTGCCAGGACTCGATCCCGCCCTCCGGCTCCCCACCGGGATAGCGCTCCGCAGCGCGCCGTACGTCCATCACGCCCCCCACGGTAGCCCCGACAGACAATGTGACCGAACGAACAGTACGGCTCCACCGACGCCCACTGCCCCCCGAACCAACGGCAAGGGCCCACCAACGCCCACTGGTCCAACGCGCGGGCCGCGAGGGAGCCGTAGGCGACCGAGCCAATACAACCAGCGCCCGGTACACGACCCATCCATCCAATAAGGCAGTCTTGTCCCGTGCCCGAACCCGAAGCCCATAAGCCCGACCGCCCAGCGCATGACGTCCACTCCCACTCCGCGACCCTGAAGCGGCTGGAGAGGTCGTCCGGGAGTCTTGCCGCGCAGGCCATCGCGCGGATGGACGAGACGCTGCCGTGGTACCGGGCCATGCCCCCGGAGAACCGTTCCTGGATCGGGCTCGTGGCCCAGGCGGGTATCGCCGCCTTCACCGAGTGGTTCCGGCACCCGGACGCCCCGCAGGCCATCTCGACGGACGTGTTCGGGACCGCGCCGCGTGAGCTGACGCGGGCCATCACGCTGCGCCAGACCGTGGAGATGGTGCGCACCACCATCGAGGTCATGGAGTCGGCGATCGACGAGGTGGCGGCGCCCGGCGACGAGAGCGTGCTGCGCGAGGCGCTCCTCGTGTACGCCCGTGAGATCGCCTTCGCGACCGCCCAGGTGTACGCCCAGGCCGCCGAGGCACGCGGTGCCTGGGACGCGCGGCTGGAGTCGCTCGTCGTGAACGCCGTGTTGAGCGGTGAGGCCGACGAGGGCGCGGTCAGCCGGGCCGCCGCGCTCGGCTGGAACGCCCCGGAGCATGTGTGCGTCGTGCTCGGCACCGCGCCCGACGGCGACAGCGAGTTGACCGTCGAGGCGATCCGGCGGGCCGCCCGGCACGCCAAGCTCCAGGTCCTCACCGGGGTGCTCGGGGACCGGCTCGTCGTGATCGCGGGCGGCCGGGACAACCCGCTCGCCGTCGCCAAGTCGCTGATCGGCCCGTATGCCGCCGGACCGGTGGTCGCGGGTCCCGTCGTACCCGATCTGCTGGCCGCGACCCGGTCCGCGCAGGCCGCCGCCGCCGGGCTCAAGGCGTGTACCGCCTGGCAGGACGCACCGCGGCCGGTGCTGGCGGACGATCTGCTTCCGGAGCGCGCGATCGCCGGTGATCCCGGTGCGCGTGAGCAATTGGTGGAGGAGATCTACAGACCGTTGGAGGAGGCCGGCTCGGCGCTCCTGGAGACACTCTCCGTCTACCTGGAACAGGCGAGCAGCCTGGAGGGCGCCGCCCGGATGCTCTTCGTCCACCCGAACACCGTGCGCTACCGGCTCCGACGTGTGACGGACGTCACCGGCTGGTCGCCATCCGATGTACGATCCGCGTTCACGCTGCGGATCGCCCTGATCCTGGGGCGTCTGGTGGATGGCGATCTCCAGTCGTAGCCCTTTGTCGGGGCCCTACAAAACCCCCTCCTGTTCTTCGTCCTTGTCCTCACGGGCGGCTGTGGCCGTCCACAAGAGAGAGTGTGAGAGTGCTTGTACTCGTCGCTCCCGGCCAGGGCGCCCAGACGCCCGGCTTCCTGACCCCTTGGCTCGATCTGCCCGGTGCCGCCGACCGCATCGCCGCCTGGTCGGACGCCATCGGACTCGACCTGGTCCACTACGGCACCCAGGCCGACGCGGACGCCATCCGTGACACCGCGGTGGCCCAGCCGCTGCTGGTCGCCGCCGGGATCCTGTCCGCCGCGGCACTGGGTGACATCACGCAGGACGTCGCCCCGGGCGCGGTCGCGGGTCACAGCGTCGGCGAGTTCACCGCCGCCGCCTTCGCGGGTGTGCTGGACGACACCGCCGCGCTCGGCCTCGTGCGCAAGCGTGGTCTCGCCATGGCCGACGCCGCCGCGATCACGCTGACCGGTATGTCGGCGCTGCTCGGCGGCGACCCCGAGGTCTCCGTCAAGCACCTGGAGAAGCTGGGCCTGACCCCGGCGAACATCAACGGCGCGGGCCAGATCGTCGCCGCGGGCACGCTGGAGCAGCTCGCCGCGCTGGCAGAGGACAAGCCCGAGGGCGTCCGCAAGGTCGTGCCGCTGAAGGTCGCCGGCGCCTTCCACACGCACCACATGGCCCCCGCGGTCGAGACGCTGGCCAAGGCCGCCGCGGATCTCGCGCCCGCGGACCCGAAGGTCACCTATGTCTCCAACAAGGACGGCAAGGCCGTGGCCACCGGCGCCGAGGTGCTGGAGCGCCTCGTAGGCCAGGTCGCCAACCCCGTCCGCTGGGACCTGTGCATGCAGACCTTCCAGGAGCTGGGCGTCAGCGCGCTGATCGAGGTGTGCCCCGGCGGCACCCTGACCGGCCTGGCGAAGCGCGCTCTGCCGGGCGTCAAGACGCTCGCCCTGAAGACCCCCGACGACCTCGACGCGGCGCGCGAGCTCATCACCGAGCACGCAAACGCCTGACGCCCTAAGGAGCCGACCGATCATGTCGAAGATCAAGCCCAGCAAGGGCGCCCCGTACGCGCGCATCCTCGGGGTCGGCGGCTACCGCCCGACCCGGGTGGTGCCCAACGAGGTGATCCTCGAGAAGATCGACTCGTCCGACGAGTGGATCCGTTCGCGCTCCGGCATCGAGACCCGGCACTGGGCGGGCCCCGAGGAGACCGTCGCGGCCATGTCGATCGAGGCCGCCGGCAAGGCGATCGCGGACGCGGGCATCACCGCCGAGCAGATCGGCGCCGTGGTCGTCTCGACCGTCTCGCACTTCAGCCAGACCCCGGCCGTCGCGACCGAGATCGCCGACAAGCTGGGCACGGACAAGGCCGCCGCCTTCGACATCTCCGCGGGCTGCGCCGGCTTCGGCTACGGCCTCACGCTCGCCAAGGGCATGATCGTCGAGGGCTCGGCCGAGTACGTCCTCGTCCTCGGTGTCGAGCGGCTGTCCGACCTGACCGACCTGGAGGACCGGGCCACCGCCTTCCTGTTCGGCGACGGCGCGGGCGCGGTCGTGGTCGGCCCCTCGCAGGAACCCGCGATCGGCCCGACCGTGTGGGGCTCCGAGGGCGACAAGTCCGAGACGATCAAGCAGACCGTGACGTGGGACCGCTACCGCAGCGGTGACCAGACCGGCCTGCCCGTCGACAGCGAGGGCAACGTCAAGTTCCCCGCGATCACGCAGGAGGGCCAGGCGGTCTTCCGCTGGGCCGTGTTCGAGATGGCGAAGGTCGCCCAGCAGGCGCTGGACGCGGCCGGGATCACCGCGGACGACCTGGACGTCTTCATCCCGCACCAGGCCAACGTGCGGATCATCGACTCGATGGTGAAGACCCTCAGGCTGCCGGAGCACGTCACGGTCGCCCGGGACATCCGCACCACCGGCAACACCTCGGCCGCCTCGATCCCGCTCGCGATGGAGCGGCTCCTGGCGACCGGCGAGGCGAAGAGCGGCGACACCGCGCTGCTCATCGGTTTCGGGGCGGGTCTCGTCTTCGCCGCGACGGTCGTTACCCTCCCCTAGGCACTCCGTGCCGGATCATGCTTCCGGTACGGGTCGAGCAACACCGCCACACCCTCTGGATATCTACGAAGGAGCGCCAACATGGCCGCCACTCAGGAAGAGATCGTCGCCGGTCTCGCCGACATCGTGAACGAGATCGCCGGCATCCCGGTTGAGGACGTCCAGCTGGACAAGTCCTTCACCGACGACCTGGACGTCGACTCGCTGTCCATGGTCGAGGTCGTCGTCGCCGCCGAAGAGCGCTTCGACGTCAAGATCCCGGACGAGGACGTCAAGAACCTCAAGACCGTCGGCGACGCGACCGACTACATCCTCAAGCACCAGGCCTGAGTCAACCCCCGGGTCTGACGCTGCAAGCCCCGCCACCCGGCGGTGGCGCCGCTGAATCCTCGTACTTCGTTGGAGAAGGAATTCCCGTGAGCCCGACCAATCGCACCGTGGTCGTCACCGGTATCGGCGCAACCACACCGCTGGGTGGCGACGCAGCCTCGACCTGGGAGGGCCTGATCGCCGGCAAGTCCGGCGTCAAGCCCCTGGAGCAGGAGTGGGCCGCCGAGCAGGCGGTCCGTATCGCGGCGCCCGTCGCCGTGGAGCCCTCCGAGGTCATCCCGCGGCCGCAGGCCCGCCGCCTGGACCGTTCGGCGCAGTTCGCGCTGATCGCCGCTCAGGAGGCCTGGAAGGACGCCGGTTTCACCGCCCGCGCGGGTGAGGACGATGCCGTCGACCCCGACCGGCTCGGCGCGGTCATCGCCTCCGGCATCGGTGGCGTGACGACCCTGCTCGACCAGTACGACGTGCTGAAGGAGAAGGGCGTCCGCCGCGTCTCCCCGCACACCGTCCCCATGCTGATGCCGAACGGCCCCTCGGCCAACGTCGGTCTGCTCGTCGGCGCGCGCGCCGGCGTTCACACCCCGGTCTCCGCCTGCGCGTCGGGCGCCGAGGCCATCGGCTACGCCATCGAGATGATCCGCACCGGCCGCGCCGACGTCGTCGTCGCGGGTGGCACAGAGGCGGCGATCCACCCGCTGCCCATCGCCGCGTTCGGCAACATGATGGCGATGTCCAAGAACAACGAGAACCCGCAGGGTGCCTCGCGTCCGTACGACGTCGACCGCGACGGCTTCGTCCTCGGCGAGGGCGCGGGCGTTCTGGTCCTGGAGTCCGCCGAGCACGCCGCGAAGCGCGGTGCCCGCGTGTACGCGGAGGCGGTCGGCCAGGGCATCTCCGCCGACGGCCACGACATCGTGCAGCCGGAGCCGGAGGGGCGCGGCATCTCGCACGCGCTGCAGAACCTGCTCGACAACACCGACCTGGACCCGGCGGAGGTCGTGCACGTCAACGCGCACGCCACGTCGACGCCGGCCGGTGACGTGGCCGAGCTGAAGGCGCTGCGCAAGGTGTTCGGCGACGACACGGACCACATCGCGGTCTCCGCGACCAAGTCGATGACCGGTCACCTGCTCGGTGGCGCCGGTGGTGTGGAGTCGGTCGCGACCGTGCTCGCGCTCTACCACCGGGTGGCTCCGCCGACCATCAACGTCGAGAACCTCGACCCCGAGGCGGAGGCGAACGCGGACGTCGTGCGTGGCGAGGCGCGCAAGCTGCCCGTGGACGGGCGTATCGCCGCGCTGAACGACTCGTTCGGGTTCGGCGGCCACAACGTCGTGCTTGCGTTCCGTACGGTCTGAGTTCGGCCGTAGGTTGCCGTGAACGGCGATTGGCCCGCACCCCGGGTTGGGGGCGGGCCAATCGCCGTTTCGGTGTCCGTTGTATGCCGCGTGCGGGCTCGTCGCGCCCACGCGGCGGAGCCGCATGTCGGCACAGCCCCGCGCCCCTTTCGGGGCGCTGCCCTCAGGGGGTTCAGACGACCTGGTGCAGCCAGCGCACCGGTGCGCCCTCTCCCGCGTACCTGAACGGCTCCAACTCGTCGTCCCAGGGCTTGCCGAGGAGCTTGGAGAGTTCCGCCTCCAGGTCCGTCTCGCCGCGCCGGCTGCGGAGCAGGGCCGCGCGCAGGCGGTCCTCCGGGATGAGGATGTCGCCGTGGATGCCGGTGACGGCGTGGAAGATGCCGAGCTCGGGAGTGCAGCTGTAGCGCTCGCCCTCGGCCGTGGGGCTGGGCTCGGCGGTGACCTCGAAGCGGAGGAGTTGCCAGCCGCGCAGCGCGGAGGCCAGTTTGGAGGCTGTGCCCTCCTCGGCCTGCCAGGAGAACTCCGAGCGCCAGGTGCCGGGGGCCGCCGGCTGCCGGATCCAGTCGAGGCTGACCCGGGTGCCGAGCACCCCGGCGACGGCCCACTCGACGTGCGGGCACAGCGCGCGCGGCGCGGAGTGTACGTACAGAACTCCACGTGTCGTCACCGGGACCTCCGGGCAGAGCGGGTCATTGTTGCAGTCGGGCAGGGCGGCCGTGGCGCGACGGCCACGTTGATGGCGAGGCTACCGTGCGGCGGCGCGAGGAGTGTGACGTACGGACCGTCCCGCTGCCAGGAACCCCTGCCATTCACCCAGGGGGACGCTTGTACGGGTGTGAGGCGTTGCATGCCGAACCCCGGGAACCCTCGCGCGTTGCTTTTATAGGGACACAGCATGGGTTGGGCACCGTGACAGTAGGAAAAGGGGATGGACAAGGGCATGCGAAACCGACGTCGGCGTTCCCGTGCCGTCCTCGCCGTCACGCTGGCGGCCGCGCTGGGCGTGGCGGGCTGCGACGCCCTGGGGGGCAACTCCCCAGCGCCGAAGGCCACCAAGGCCACCAAGGCCAGGCTCAGCCCGGTGTGGGACCGCAGCCCGTCCTCCGTCGCCGCCGTCGGCGACTCCATCACCCGGGGTTTCGACGCCTGCTCGGTGCTGTCGGACTGCCCCGAGGTGTCCTGGGCGACCGGCACCAGCACCGAGGTCGACAGCCTGGCGGTACGGCTGCTGGGGCGGACGCGGGCCGAGGAGTACAGCTGGAACTACGCGATGACGGGCGCCCGAATGGCCGACCTCCCGGACCAGATGGCCCAGGCGGCCACGCGCAGGCCCCAGTTGGTGACGGTGATGGCGGGGGCGAACGACGCCTGCCGGTCCTCGGCGCGGGCGATGACGCCGGTGGACGAATTCCGGGAGGAGTTCGAGGAGGCGCTGGCCACGCTGCGTCGCGCGCTGCCGAAGACGCAGGTGTACGTGGCGAGCGTGCCGAACCTGAAGCGGCTGTGGTCGCAGGGCCGTACGAACCCGCTGGGCAGGCAGGTGTGGAAGCTGGGCATCTGCCCGTCGATGCTGGGCGACGCGGACGAGATGGGCTCGGCGGCGACGGTGCGCCGGGACAGGGTGCAGCAGCGGGTGGAGGACTACAACCAGGTGCTGGAGGAGGTGTGTGCCAAGGACCGGCGGTGCCGTTTCGACGGGGGCGCGGTGTTCGCCTACGAGTTCGGCCCGGCCCAGCTGAGCCACTGGGACTGGTTCCACCCGAGCAAGGACGGCCAGGCGCGGCTCGCCGCGATCGCGTACCGGACCATCACGGCGGAGGGGCCGTGACCTAGAATTTTTCCACATGAGCGAACTTTTCGGCACACTTCCCGACGGCACTCCGGTCCACCGCTGGACGCTGAAGCGCGCGGGAGTGCGGGTGCGGGTCCTGACGTACGGCGGGATCGTCCAGTCCGTGGAGGTCCCGGACCGGGACGGACGAGCGGCGAACATCGTGCTGAGATTCGCCGGCCTCGACGGTTATCTGGCCCACCCGGAACCGTTCCTGGGCGCTCTGATCGGCCGCTACGCCAACCGGATCGGCGGTGCCCGTTTCCCGCTGGACGGCCTGATCTACGCGCTCGAACCCAACGACGGGCCCAACAACCTGCACGGCGGCCCGCGCGGCTTCGACAAGCGCGTGTGGGACGCGGAGCCGGTCGAGCACGGGGTGCGGCTGACGCGGGTCAGTCCGCACGGCGAGGAGGGCTTCCCGGGGCGGCTCGAGGTCACGGCGACGTACACGCTGGACGAGTCCGGTGCGCTAAGGATCGCGTACGAGGCGGTCACGGACGAGCCGACCGTGGTGAACCTGACCAACCACAGCTACTTCAACCTGGCTGGTGCGGGGAACGCGGGCGGGCACGAACTGCGGCTCTATGCCTCCCGGTTCACCCCGGTCGACGCGCACCAGATCCCGGTCGGCGAGCCCGAGGACGTGACCGGCACGCGCTTCGACTTCCGCAAGGCGCACAAGGTCGGCTCCGGCTTCGACCACAACTACGTGCTCGACAAGGGCGTCACGGACACGCCTGTCGAGGTCGCCGAACTGCACGACCCGGCGACCGGCCGGGTGCTGACGGTGGCGACGACCGAGCCCGGCATCCAGCTCTACACCGCCGACCACCTCGGCGAGCCCTTCGCCCCCGGCGACGCGGTCGCCCTGGAGACCCAGCACTTCCCCGACTCCCCCAACCGCCCGGACTTCCCGAGCACCCAGCTGCGGCCGGGCGAGGTGTACCGCTCGGAGACGGTGTACGGCTTCGGCGTACGGTCGTAACTCGGTTCGGCGAGCCCCGGTCCAGGGGTCAGGTCCCGGACCGGGGCTGCTCGGGGGCGGTATGCCTGGTCCCGGGTCAGACGTTAATCGTGGTCGTGAGGCGGCGGTCGTTGATCGAGCGGCCGACGGCGATCTCGTACGAACCCTTCACAACCGCCCACGTGTTCTCGTCCCAGATCTCGAACGCGCGGCGCGGCAGCTCGACGGTGACCTCGACGCTCGCGCCGGGTTCGGCCTCGACGCCCGCGAATCCGGCGAGCCACCGGGCGGGCCGCTCGGGGTCCGGCTCGGTCGGGGTGAGATAGACCTGCACTACCTCGCGGCCCGCGCGCTGACCGGAGTTGCGCAGGCGGACGGTGACCGTGGTGCCCTCGACCTCCAGGGACTCGTACGTCCACTCGGTGTAGCCGAGACCGTGGCCGAAGGGGTACGACGGGGTGCGGCCCGCCCGCTCCCAGGCTCGGTAGCCGATGAACACGCCCTCGCTGTAGGGCAGTTCGCCGTTCTCCGGGACGACCTGGGTGACCGGGGCGTCGGCCAGGGAGCCCCAGGTGGTGGGCAGCCGGCCGCCCGGCTCGTACGCCCCCGTCAGCACGTCCGCCAGCGCGGCGCCGCCTTCCTGGCCGGGGAACCAGCTCAGCAGGACGGCGGCGACCTCGTCGCGCCACGGAAGTTCCACCGGGGAACCGGAGTTGACGACCACGACCGTGCGGGGGTTGGCGGCGGCGACGGCGTGGACCAGGGCGTCCTGGTGGCCGGGGAGGCGCAGGTCGGTGCGGTCGAAGCCCTCGGACTCGACGCGTTCGGTGGTGGCGACCACGACGACGGCGGTGTCGGCACCGCGCGCGGCCCGGGCGGCCTCGGCGATCAGGTCGGCGGGGTCGCGCGGCGGGCCCTGGTGGGCCAGGGCGAAGATGACGCTCTTGAGCGGGGCCTCGTCGGGATAGGTGACGACGTGGGTGAGGGAGATGTCGACCGGTTCACCGGCGGTGAGGTCGACCTGGGCATGGGGCACGGGGTCGCCGAAGAAGGTGACGAACGGGTCGTCGGCGTCGGGGAGTTGGGCGTCGTCGTAGTGCGTCGTTCCATCGATCGTGAGCGTGAAGGGGCCGAGGCCCTTGATGCCGAAGGTGTGCGTGCCGCTCTCGCGCGGGGTGAAGGGGCCGGTCAACTGGACCGTGCGGAGGGTGCCGTGGGTGACGCCCTCGGGGAGGTCGGAGCCCAGCCACTGGATCTGGCCGCCGGGTGCGGTGCCAGTGCCGATGACGTGTCCGGCGGCGTCGCGGCAGACGGCGGCGAGCGTGAACCCGGGGGCGCCGAGGGCGAGTTCGGTGACGGGGTCGGCGCCGACGGCGTAGCTGAGGGTGCCCTCGGGCAGGGCGGCGGTGAGGGCTTCGAGCGGGGAGACGATCCGGTCCGGGAAGACGGTGGCGGAGCCGCCGCCGAGCACGCGGGCGTCACGGGCGGCGGCGCCGATGAGCGCGACCGTGCCGGGACGCAGCGGCAGGACGGCGTGCTCGTTGCGGACGAGGACGAAGGCGCGGCGGGCGATCTCACGGGCCAGGGCCGGTCCGTCGACCGGTGCGGGCGGCTCGGTCACGGCCGGTTCGGCTCCCGCGAGGACGCCGACGCGGGCGGCGAGCCGCAGCACGCGGCGTACGGCGGTGTCGACGGCGGCCTCGGCGACCTCACCGGCGCGCACGGCCCGCGCGAGGGCCGCGCCGTACACCGTCTTCGGGCCGGGCATGGCGACGTCGAGGCCGCCGTTGATCGCGGCGGTCGTCGACCGGGCGGCCATCCAGTCGGAGACGTTGAACCCGTCGAAACCCCATTCGCCGCGCAGGACTTCGTCGACCAAGTGGTGGTGCTCGGTCATCGTCGTGCCGTTGACCGTGTTGTAGGCGGTCATGATGCCCCAGGGGTGGGCGTGCTCGACGATCGCCTCGAAGGGGGCCAGGTACAGCTCGCGCAGGGCGCGTTCGGACACCAGGTTGTTCACGGTGAAGCGGTCGGTCTCGGCGTCGTTGGCGACGAAGTGCTTGACGGTGGTGCCGACGCCGCCGGACTGCACACCGCGCACGTATCCGGTGCCGATCAGGCCGGTGAGGTAGGGGTCCTCGCTGTAGGCCTCGAAGTGCCGGCCGCCGAGCGGGGAGCGGTGCAGGTTGACGGTGGGCGCGAGCAGCACGTGGACGCCCTTGCGGCGGGCCTCCTGGGCGAGCAGGACGCCGGCGCGGTGGGCGAGGTCCGGGTCCCAGGTGGCGGCGAGCGCGGTCGGCGAGGGCAGCGCGACGGACGGGTCGTCGGCGGTCCAGCGCACGCCCCGGACCCCGATCGGGCCGTCGGACATCACGAGGGACTTCAGCCCGATCTCGGGCAGCGCGGGCAGGGTCCACATGTCCTGACCGGCCAGGAGCCGGGCCTTCGCATCCAGGTCGAGCCGCCCCAGAGCGGCCTCCACGACCGCCTCACGGGCCCGGTCCTCCGGGGTTTCCACCATCGCGGTGCCTCCTCGTCGAAGTCCACGGACATCTCCATCCTGCCTCGGCGGCCCGCGTCCCAACCGGCACGCGAACCGCCGGCCGTGCGGCTATCGGCCGGACGCCGGTACGGCGGCGCGCGCGGTCTACGTGGCGACCGTGCGCGGGCGGTCGGCTGCCCCAGCAGCGCGAGCCTTCGTCACGGCACTGGGCGAGGCCGCCGCGCGACTGCCCGACCCCGTGGCCCAGTACCACGGAGGTCGCGCACTCCTGAACGCAGGCCCGCCGGATCGTCGTACAGGAGGGTTCGGCGCTGTGGCGGCGGACGTGATCCGCGTCAGGAAGTGACCTGCCGGTTCTCCGCGTCCTCGTCCGCCCCTTCCTCCGTCTCCTCGCCCAGCAGTTCCCGGGCGAGGAGCGTCGCGCCCGCGACCGCGCCCGGCATCAGGAAGACGGCGACGAACGGGACCAGGAAGGCGAGGCCGAGCGGGGTGCCGAAGCCCCAGATCAGGGTCTTGCGGGAGCGGAGCAGCGTGAGGCGCTCGCGGAGTTCGACGCCTCGGCGCTGGAGCGCGACGCCGGTGAGTTCCTCGGTGAGGAAGAAGCCGGTGACGAAGAAGCCGATCACCGGCACGACGGTCTGCCCGACGACCGGGAGGAAGCCGAGGGCGAAGAGCAGCACACCCCACAGGAGGGCGCGGACGAGGATGCGCAGGCTGTCCCGGGCCGAGATCCACAGTTCGCGCCACAGAGGCAGGCCGGACTCGGGCGCGGTGCCGTCGGGCGACACGTCCCGGTCGACCGTCTCGGAGAGGCTCTCGTAGAAGGGCTGGCCGATCAGGAGCGTCACGGCGGTGAAGGTGAGGACGGAGAGGAGCAGACCGAGGGCGAACAGCACGGCGGTGAGGAACCCGCGGAACAGTCCCTGCCAGGGGCTCGACCAGTCGTCGGCGAAGGGGGTGGACCAGCCGACGAAGTCCTCGCCCCATATGCCCAGCGCGACAAGTGCGACGACATAGACGACGAGGGTGATCAGCCCGGGCACCAGCCCGAACCCGAACTGCTTCCCGTGCCGGCCCACCCAACGCTGGCCCATGAGGAGATAGCCGAATCCCACCCCTAGATCACGCATGGGGGAACCCTATCGGGCAGGCTGGCGGGCCCGGTTGTGAGCGGTGATCGACAGGGTCGGCGCACCTGACCGGCCGAGGAGCGACGCTGCTCGCCTTCGGCTGACAGGCCGGCCGATGCTAGGCGTCCAGCATCCGCCTCAACAGGTCCCGCAGCGACCGGCGTTCGTCGCCCGTCAGTCCCGCGAGGGGTTCGCGGCCGAAACGCAGGTCCTCGCGCAGGGCGCGGGCGACGCGGTGGCCCTCCTCCGTCGTCGCCGCGAGTTTCACCCGGCGGTCCGAGGGGTCGGGTCGGCGTTCCACCAGGCCGCGGGACTCCAGGCGGTCCACGATCCCGGTGACGTTCGACGGCTCGCACTTGAGCTTGTTCGCCAGCTTCCGCATCGGCAGCGGCTCCAGCGACAGCAGGCTCAGCAGACGGGCCTGGGCGCCGGTCAGCGCGTGTTCGGCCGCCACGTCCTCGTAGTCCGCGTAGAACCGGGCCACCACGTCACCGATGAGCTCGACGACTTCCAGGGTCAGTGCGTCCGGGCGGGTCTTGTGTGGGGTGGACATGCCCTCCAGCGTAACCCGTTACTTGACATGCTGAAATATTCAGGAGCATGGTTGTTTCAGATGCTGAAGTAAATGGCACCGAAGTAATGGCACTGAAGTAAATGCTGCAGCAAACCCGAAAGGCACCGTCATGATCAACCGCGAATGGCACCTCCTCAGCCGTCCCGTCGGCTGGCCGAAGCCTGAGGACTTCGCCCTGGTCGAGACGGCTGTCCCGACGCCCGGCGAAGGCCAGGTGCTGGTGCGGAACAAGTATCTCTCGGTCGACCCGTACATGCGCAGCCGAATGAGTGCCGCCAAGTCGTACGCCGCCCCCTTCGAGCTGGGCAAGGTCATGCAGGGCGGCGCCGTCGGTGAGGTCGTCGCCTCCAACGCCGAGGGGATCTCCGTCGGCGACCACGTCCTGCACTTCTTCGGCTGGCGCGAGTACGCGGTCATGGACGCCAAGCACGCCGTCAAGGTCGACTCCGAGGCCGCGCCCCTGTCGACGTACCTCGGCGTCCTCGGCATGACCGGCCTGACCGCCTACGCCGGCCTGCTGCGCACCGCCTCCTTCAAGGAGGGCGACATCGTGTTCGTCTCCGGCGCGGCCGGTGCCGTGGGCAGCCAGGTCGGCCAGATCGCCAAGCTCAAGGGCGCCTCGCGGGTCATCGGCTCGGCCGGGTCCGACGAGAAGGTCAAGCTGCTCGTCGAGGAGTACGGCTTCGACGCCGCCTTCAACTACAAGAAGGGGCCGGTGAGCGAGCAGCTGCGGGCGGCGGCGCCCGACGGGATCGACGTCTACTTCGACAACGTCGGCGGCGAGCACCTGGAGGCGGCCATCGGCTCCCTCAATCTGCGCGGCCGTATCGCGATCTGCGGAATGATCTCCGTCTACAACAACACCGAGCCCGCGCCCGGCCCGCGGAACCTGGCCCGTCTCATCCAGACCCGCGGCCGTATCGAGGGCTTCCTGGTCGGTGACAACTACGACCTGCAGCCGCAGTTCGTCCAGGAGGTCGGCCCCTGGGTCGCCTCGGGCGCGCTCAAGTACCGCGAGACGGTCGTCGAGGGCATCGAGAACAACCTGGAGGCGTTCCTCGGCGTCCTGCGCGGGGACAACACCGGGAAGATGATCGTCAAGCTGTAGGGATACCCTCCGGCTTCCGACATGCGGTAACTTCTTTCCGAATTCCGTCGCGATCGTGGGCGCGAGTCGCGGCGGCCCTAGGAGAAAGACAACCGCATGCCCATTCAGCAGTCCGACGTCCTGTACACCGCCGTCGCCACCGCCGAGAACGGTCGCGACGGCCGGGTCGCCACCGACGACGGCAAGCTCGACGTCGTCGTGAGCCCGCCCAAGGAGATGGGCGGCAGCGGCGCCGGCACCAACCCGGAGCAGCTGTTCGCCGCCGGGTACAGCGCCTGCTTCCAGGGCGCCCTCGGCGTGGTCGCGCGCCAGGCGAAGGCCGACATCTCCGGGTCGACCGTCACCGCGAAGGTCGGCATCGGCAAGAACGAGGACGGGTTCGGGATCATCGTCGAGATCTCGGCGCACATCCCGAACGTCGACGCGGCCACCGCGCGCACGCTGATCGAGCAGGCCCACCAGGTCTGCCCGTACTCGAAGGCGACGCGCGGCAACATCACGGTGACCCTGGCCTGACCGCCGGTCGCCCACGGGCTGTCCACCGGTCGCTCAGCTCACCTCAGGTGCACCACCACAGGAACCGGTTGCACGTCTTCGTGGGGGACGGCACCGGGGTCGGGTTGGACGTCGAGGGCCTCGACGTCGGGGTGGCCGATGGACGGGGAGCCGGTCGGGTGGGACGGGCGGTCGGGCGCGGGCCCGTCGTCGCCGACTGTTCCGACTTGTCCGTGGGCTTGGCGTCCGGCGACTTCGACGCCTTGTCCGTGGCCGACTCGGAGACCGAGGGGGACGCGGACGCATCCGGGGAAGCCGGGGCCTTCGAGCTCGGTTCGGTCGTCTCGTTCGGCTGCGAGGTGACCGAACCGCCGTCGGCCGAATCGCCCTCGGCCGCGGCCGGCTTGGGGAGGGAGAACGGGGCGTCCGTGCCGAGTTCGGCCAGGCTCAGACCACCCGCCGCCAGGACGAAGCCCGCGGTGACCAGCAGGATCCGGCGCCGCCGTCTGCGGTGCGCCGCCGCCTTGCGGTCGCGGCGGCTCGCTTCGCCACCGGCCGGACCTTCGGCCACCCCGCCGCTGCCGCGCGAGCGGCCCCGGCCGCGGCCCTGTTCCCGGCGCCGGGCCGCCCGGCCGCGCGGCTCGTCGTCCTCGTCCGGGTCGTCATCCGATATGTCGGCGTCGGCATCGTCGGCGTCGGTATGTGCGTCGCGTGCGGCGCCTACGTCACCCGCGGAGCCCTGTCCGCCGTACGCGTACTCCTTGCCGTACGACGCCTGTTGGCGCATGTCCATGTCGCGCGCGTACGCGCGGAGCTGTTCGATCGGTGTGCCGCACCCCGGGCAGGCGAGGGCGCCATTGAGGTGCCGTCGGCACGGGTGGCAGTAGTCCATGACGCGGGAAGACTAAGTTCCTCGTAGGTAACGTTCATAGGGGCTGCTGTGAAAGTTGTGTGGGGAACCCGCCATATCGGTGTGGCGAGTTGAGCCCCATCCCCTAGGCGGTTGACGAGAGCCTTGTCGGAACCGTTACCTGTTCGGCCCATTGACACCTCCGTCGCCCCGTCCTTACTGTCACGCCAGCATTTCGAACGGGTGTCGAAATTTCGAACAATAGCGAAGAGTCGAGGGGCAACTGCCGTGCGCATCACCGGAATCAGCACACACGTGGTCGGGACGCCGTGGCGCAACCTGACCTACGTGCAGGTGCACACCGACGAGGGGATCACGGGAGTCGGCGAGACCCGGATGCTGGGTCGCACCGACGCGCTGATCGGCTATCTGCGGGAGGCCGAGGCCAACCACATCCAGGGCTCCGACCCGTTCGCACTGGAAGACCTCGTGCGCCGGATGAAGTACGGCGACTTCGGGCGCGCCGGCGAGATCGTGATGTCCGGCATCGCGGTCGTCGAGATGGCCTGCTGGGACATCAAGGGCAAGGCCCTCGGGGTGCCGGTCTGGCAGCTGCTGGGCGGCAAGGTCACCGACAGGGTGAAGGCGTACGCCAACGGCTGGTACACGACCGAGCGGACCCCCGAGGCGTACCACAAGGCCGCACAGCAGGTCGTGGCGCGCGGGTACAAGGCCCTGAAGATCGACCCGTTCGGGACCGGGCACTACGAGCTCGATCATGAGCAGACCCGCTACTCCGTGTCGCTGATCGAGGCCGTGCGCGACGCGGTCGGCCCGGACACCGAGCTGATGCTGGAGATGCACGGGCGCTTCTCCCCCGCCACCGCCGTACGGCTGGCCCGCGAGCTGGCCCCCTTCAAGCCGGCCTGGCTGGAGGAGCCGGTGCCGCCGGAGAACCTCAAGGCGCTGAAGAAGGTGGCCGACAAGCTGGAGCTGCCCATCGCCACCGGGGAGCGGATCCACGACCGGATCGAGTTCCGCGAGCTGTTCGAGAGCCAGGCCGCCGACATCGTCCAGCCCGACGTCGGCCACATCGGCGGCATCTGGGAGACCCGGAAGCTTGCGGCCACGGCCGAGACGCACTACGTACTCGTCGCCCCGCACAACGTCGGCGGATCCGTCCTGACCGCCGCCTCGCTCCAAGTCGGCTTCTCCACACCGAACTTCAAGATCCTTGAGCACTTCAACGACTTCGCCGACGCCGAGATCAAGAAGGTCGTCAAGGGAGCGCCCGAGGTCGTCGACGGGTACTTCCAGCTCTCCGACGCGCCCGGTCTCGGCGTCGAGCTGGACACCGACGCGGCTGCCGAATTCCCGCAGCAGCAGGCCCGGTTCGACCTGTGGGCCGAGGGCTGGGAGCAGCGCAGGCCCAAGGGGAGCGAGCAGTGAGCACCGCCGTACTGATCGAGGCGCCGGGCGCGCACCGGATCGTTCCGCACGAGCCGCGTGAATCCGGTCCCGGCGAGGCGCTGGTCGCCGTGCACGCGGTCGGGATCTGCGGCTCCGACCGCGAGGTCTACCAGGGCAACCGGCCCGAGGGATACGTCCGTTACCCCCTCACCCCCGGCCACGAGTGGTCCGGGACCGTCCGGGCAGCGGGTGCCGGAGTGCCGTCGACGCTCGTCGGGCGCAAGGTAGTCGGCGAGGGCTTCCGCAACTGCCAGGTGTGCGACCGCTGTCACGCCGGCGAGACCACCCTGTGCACGGCCGGGTACGAGGAGACCGGCTTCACCCAGCCGGGCGCCATGGCCGGCACGCTCACCCTCCCGGCCCGGCTGCTGCACGTCCTGCCGGACGCGGCCGACCTCACCGCCGCCGCCCTCCTGGAGCCCGCCGCCTGCATCGCCGCCGCCGCGCTCAAGGCGGGCGCCCGGCCGGGCGAGCGGGTGGCGGTCGTCGGCACGGGCACGCTCGGGATGTTCGCCGTGCAGTTCCTGAAGGCCGTCTCGCCGGCGGAGCTGCTGGTCGTGGGCACGCTGCGCGAACGGGAGGCGCTGTCACGGCAGTTCGGGGCGACCGACTTCCGTACGAGGGAGCAGCAACTCCCGGCTGACTTCGACGTCGTCGTCGAGACCGCCGGGTCCGCGTCCGCCGCGCGCACCGCCGCCTCCCTCCTCAGGCGCGGCGGACGCCTGGTCCTGACGGGCATCCCGGCGCCGGGCGCCGAGGGTCTCGACCCGACCGACCTGGTCGTACGGCAGCTGGAGGTGCACACCGTGTTCGGGGCGCCGCCGGACGCCTGGGCGCACACGGTGCGGGTGTTCGGGGCCGGGCTCCTGGACCCGTTGCCGCTCGTCACGCACGAGCTGCCGCTGACCGAGTTCTCGCAGGCCATCGAGCTGGTCGGGGCCGGTGATCCGAAGGTGGGCAAGGTGCTGCTCCGCCCCTAGCCGTACGCCGGTCACGGTGCGACCCGACGGCGCCGTGACCGGCGTACCACCCGAGCCGTATCCATACATCCACACCCAGGCCCCTTTCACGCCCAGAGCTGCGAACCTCGTCCGAGATTTCGAACATGCAGACATGAAGGACAGCTAGTGACAGACACTCCCGCCACGGCAGCCCGTAGGCCCGGTGAGCAGGTGCTCTCCGCCCTCGGCCTCGGCGCGCCCGCCCTCGACCCCGCCGACACCTCCACCCACACGTTCCCGGGCGGTGGCCGCTGGCGCACCGAGATCCCCTCGTGCGAGGGCCCCGAGGCGCTGGCGGTCGTGCTCAAGGAGGCCTCGCGGCTCGACGTGCCGATCCACCGGATCAGCCAGGGCAGCGGCGTGTGGATGCTGACCGACTCCGAGATCACGGAGATGGTCGAGGCCACCGGCGAACGCGATATCGAGCTCTCCCTGTTCACCGGCCCGCGCGGCACCTGGGACACCGGCGGCTCGGTGCGCTCCGACTCAGGTGGCGGGGGCCTCAGGGCCCGCGGTCACGACGCGGTCGCCGGCTGCGTCGAAGACGCCGTCCGCGCAACGGAGTTGGGCGTCAAGTGCCTGCTCGTCGCCGACGAGGGCGTGCTGTGGACGCTGCACCGGGCGCGCGAGGCCGGGATCATCCCGGCCGAGACCACGCTCAAGGTGTCCGCGCTCGTCGGACCGGTCAACCCGGCGTCGTACGCCGTCTTCGAACGGCTCGGCGCCGACTCGGTCAACGTGCCGAGCGATCTGACGCTCGATCACCTCACCGAGATCCGGCGGGTGTCCGCCGCTCCCGTGGACATGTACATCGAGGCCCCCGACGACCTCGGCGGCTACGTCCGGATGTACGAGGTCGCCGAGCTGATCCGGCGCGGCGCACCGATCTATCTGAAGTTCGGCCTGTCCAAGGCTCCCGGCATCTACCCGTACGGCGCCCATCTGCGGGACGTGACCCTGGACACCGCCCGGGAGCGGGTGCGGCGCGGCCGTCTCGCCCTGGACCTGCTCGCCCGGCACGGCGCGGACGGCGGTATGGCGCCGCTCGGCTCCCGGCTGCCCGGCCCGCTCCACCGTTTTCCCGCCACCGCGTGACACCCCTCTCCCCTCTCAACGACGAGAAGAACAAGGACTGATCACATGCGCAACCGCAGAGCCGCTCTCGCCGCCGTAGCCGGAGCCGCGTCCCTCGCCCTCGCCCTGTCCGCCTGCGGCCAGAGCAGCTCGGGCGGCAGCAAGGAGGACAAGGGCAGTACCAAGGGCGGCACCATCGGCATCGCCATGCCCACCAAGTCCTCCGAGCGCTGGATCGCGGACGGCAACAACGTCGTCAAGGACCTCAAGTCCAAGGGCTACAAGACCAAGCTGGTGTACGGCGAGGACGACCCGGACCAGCAGGTCTCGCAGATCGAGAACCTGATCACCCAAGGCGTCAAGGGCCTGATCGTCGCGGCGATCGACAACAAGTCCCTGAACAACGTGCTCCAGGAGGCCGCGGACGCGAACATCCCGGTCATCGCCTACGACCGTCTCATCCTCGGCACCAAGAACGTCGACTACTACGCCTCCTTCGACAACACCAAGGTCGGCGAGCTCCAGGCCAACTACATCGTCGACAAGCTGGGCCTGAAGGACGGCAAGGGCCCCTTCAACATCGAGCTGTTCGCCGGCTCCAACGACGACAACAACACCAAGTACTTCTTCAACGGCGCGATGAGCGTCCTGAAGCCGTACATGGACAGCAAGAAGCTGGTCGTCCGCTCGGGCCAGACCGCGCTCAACCAGGTGACCACCCTGCGCTGGGATGGCGCGACCGCGCAGAAGCGCATGGACGACGTCCTCACGTCGTCGTACAAGTCGCAGAGGGTCGACGCGGTCCTCTCCCCGTACGACGGCATCTCGATCGGCATCCTTTCCTCGCTGAAGTCGGACGGCTACGGCTCCAAGGGCAAGCCGCTGCCCGTCGTCACCGGCCAGGACGCCGAGCTGGCCTCGGTGAAGTCGATCATCGCCGGTGAGCAGACGCAGACCGTCTACAAGGACACCCGCAAGCTCGCCGATGTCGCGGCGGGCATGGTCGACGACGTGCTGAACGGCAAGAAGCCCGAGGTCAACGACACCCAGACCTACGACAACGGCAGCAAGGTCGTGCCCTCGTACCTGCTCCAGCCGGTGAGCATCGACAAGACGAACTACGAGGACGTGCTGGTCAAGGGCGGCTACTACACCGACGCCGAGCTCAAGTAACCGACCGACACTACGGATTGGAAGGCACGACCATGGCGGGACCCGTCCTGGAAATGCGCTCGATCGTCAAGACCTTTCCCGGTGTCAAGGCGCTGTCGGACGTCACCCTGACCGTCCGCCAGGGCGAGGTCCACGCCCTCTGCGGGGAGAACGGCGCCGGGAAGTCGACCCTGATGAAGGTGCTCTCCGGCGTCCATCCGCACGGCAGTTACGAGGGCGAGATCCTCTTCGAGGGGGAGGTGTGCCGCTTCCGGGACATCCGGGCGAGCGAGCAGCACGGCATCGTCATCATCCATCAGGAGCTGGCGCTGGTGCCGTTCCTGTCGATCGCGGAGAACATCTTCCTCGGCAACGAGCACGCGAACCGCGGACTGATCAACTGGAACGAGACCCTCAGACACGCCACCGAACTGCTGCGCCGGGTCGGCCTCGACGAGCACCCGGAGACCCGCGTCGCCGACATCGGCGTGGGCAAGCAGCAGCTCGTGGAGATCGCCAAGGCGCTGTCCAAGCAGGTGAAGCTGCTCATCCTCGATGAGCCGACGGCGGCCCTGAACGACGAGGACAGCGGCAAACTCCTGGATCTCATCCTGGAGTTGAAGAAGCAGGGCATCACCTCGATCATCATCTCCCACAAGCTGGGCGAGATCCGCAGGGTCGCCGACTCGGTGACGATCCTGCGCGACGGCCGCTCCATCGAGACGCTGGACGTGAAGGCGCCGGAGACGACCGAGGAGCGAATCATCTCGGGCATGGTGGGCCGCGACCTCGACCACCGCTTCCCCGAGCGCACCCCGCACGAGGCGGAGGAGGGCGCGGCCCCGGCCCTGGAGATCCGCAACTGGACCGTGCGCCATCCGATCGACCAGCAGCGCAAGGTGGTTGACGATGTGTCACTCCACGTCCGGCGCGGGGAGATCGTCGGCATCGCGGGCTTGATGGGCGCCGGCCGTACCGAGCTCGCGATGAGCGTCTTCGGGCGGACGTACGGCCGGTACGCGGGCGGCACCGTCCTCAAGGACGGCACCGAGATCCGTACCAAGACCGTCGCGGAGGCGGTCCGGCACGGCATCGCGTACGTCACCGAGGACCGCAAGCACTACGGCCTCAACCTCATCGACACGATCAACCGGAACATCTCGCTGACCGCGCTCGGCAAGGTCGCGAAGCGAGGCGTGGTCGACGAGCACGAGGAACGGCAGGTCGCCGAGGGCTTCCGCACGTCGATGAACATCAAGACCCCGACCGTCTTCGAGCCGGTCGGGAAGCTGTCCGGCGGCAACCAGCAGAAGGTCGTCCTCAGCAAGTGGATCTTCGCCGGTCCCGATGTGCTGATCCTGGACGAGCCGACCCGCGGGATCGACGTGGGCGCCAAGTTCGAGATCTACACGGTCATCGACCAGCTGGCCGCCCAGGGCAAGGCGGTCGTCTTCATCTCCTCCGAGCTGCCCGAGCTGCTCGGCATGTGCGACCGCATCTACACGATGGCCGCCGGGCGGCTGACCGGTGAGGTGCCGCGGGCCGAGGCGACACAGCAAGTGCTGATGCGCCGTATGACGAAGGACGTCATGCCCGAGGCTGACATGGACAAAGAGGTAACGCGATGAGCAGCACGGATGTCACCGCCAAGAGCCCGGCCCCCGCGCCGCCGGGCAGGAGCGGGTCGGCCACCGGCGAGGGCCTGCTCCAGCTGGTGCTGAACGGCCTGCGCCGCAACATGCGCCAGTACGGCATGCTGATCGCCCTCGGTCTGATCGTCGTGCTCTTCGCGATCTGGACCGACGGCGACCTGCTGCTGCCGCGCAACGTCTCCAACCTGGTCCTGCAGAACAGCTACATCCTGATCCTGGCGATCGGCATGATGCTGGTGATCATCGCCGGGCACATCGATCTGTCGGTCGGCTCACTGACGGCGTTCGTGGGCTCGTTCGCGGCGGTGCTGACCGTGCAGCACGGGATGGCGTGGCCGTTCGCGCTGGTGCTGTGTCTGCTGGTCGGCGCGGTGGCGGGCTCGATGCAGGGCTTCCTGATCGCGTACTTGGGCATACCGTCGTTCATCGTCACGCTCGCGGGGATGCTGCTCTTCCGAGGCCTCACGGAGATCCTGCTCAAGGGCCAGACCCTGGGCCCCTTCCCGGGCGGCCTGCAGAAGATGGGCAACGGCTTCCTGCCCGAGGTCGGCCCGAACACCAACTACCACAACCTCACGCTGCTGCTCGGCCTCGTCCTCGTCGCCGCCGTGGTATGGCAGGAGTTCCGCGACCGGCGCCGACAGCAGGAGTTCGCGCTGGAAGTCCTGCCGACCCGGCTCTTCCTGCTCAAGCTGGTCGCCCTGGTGGCCGCGATCCTCGTCCTGACCCTGCTGCTCGCCAGCTACAAGGGCGCCCCGATCGTGCTGATCATCCTCGGTGCGCTGGTGGTCGGGTACGGCTATGTGATGCGCAACGCGGTGTTCGGCCGCCACATCTACGCGATCGGCGGCAACCTGCCGGCGGCGAAACTCTCCGGCGTGAAGGACAAGAAGGTCACCTTCTACGTCTTCCTGAACATGGGCGTGCTCGCGGCCCTGGCGGGTCTGGTGGTCGCCGCCCGGCTGAACGCGGCCTCGCCGAAGGCGGGTGTCAACTTCGAACTCGAGGCGATCGCCTCGTCGTTCATCGGCGGCGCGTCCATGAGCGGCGGTGTCGGCACCGTCCTCGGCGCCATCATCGGCGGTCTCGTCCTCGGCGTGCTGAACAACGGCATGAACCTCCTCAGCGTCGGCACCGACTGGCAGCAGGTCATCAAGGGCCTGGCCCTGCTCGCAGCGGTCGGCTTCGACGTGTGGAACAAGCGCAAGTCCGGTTCGTAAGTCACCCCGGGCCCCGCCCACTTCGGCGGGGCCCCTCAACTTGCAGGAGCCGCAATGGACATGAGCATGAGCAGACGTACGGTCATCGCGGGCGCGGCGGCAGCGGGCCTCACCACACACCCACCGACTCGGGCCTGATCCCCACCGGCGAACTGGCCAAGGTCGCCGGCACCCCCTTCGACTTCCGAGGGGCCAAGTCGATCGGGCGCGACATCCGCGCCGCGCACCCGCAGCAGGTGCAGGCGAAGGGGTACGACCACAACTGGGCGCTGGACAAGGGCATCACGGCCGGTCCCGAGCACGTGGCGACCCTGCGCGACCCGGACTCCGGGCGCACCCTGCGCATCGCCACCGACCAGCCGGGGCTGCAGTTCTACTCGGGCAACTTCCTCGACGGCACCCTGACCGGCACCGGCGGCCGCACCTACCGCCAGGGCGACGCGCTCTGCCTGGAGACACAGCACTTCCCGGACTCGCCGAACCACGCGAACTTCCCGTCGACCGTACTCAGGCCGGGACGGACGTACCGGACGTCGACGCTCCACTCGTTCGGCGCGTGACGGATCGAGCCCGCAGAGTCATCAGCTCACACTTCTTTCACATGAGTTGAACGGCGACGCCACGGCCCCCGTACTGATGGGTGGCCCGTGCTCCCCCGCACGGGCCACCCATAGACGACGGGCCCGGTCGTCCCCGCCGGGCCCGCCTCACACGGAGGTTCCATGGCCGAAAACGTCACCTCGCTGTTCCGCGGCACCGCGGCGCACAGCCCGTCGATGGCGGCGCTGACGCGAGAGGGCGGCGAAGGTGCCGGGCCCGTGGACTTCTGCATCCCCTGCAACCCGTACTTCCCCACCCAGGCGATGTTCGAGGAACTGGCGGCCCGGCTGCGGGACATCATCACGTACTACCCGAGCAGCGCCGACACCATCACGGCCGAACTGTGCAGCCTGCTCCAACTGCCCCCGCAGTGCGTGGCGATGGGCAACGGCTCGACGGAACTCATCACCTGGATCGACCACTTGCTGGTCCGCGAGTCGCTGTCGATACCAGTCCCGACGTTCGGCCGCTGGACCGACCAGCCGATGGAGACGGGCAAGCGGGTCGACATGTTTCCGCTCCAGGAGTCGAACGGTTTCGCGCTGGACCTCGCTCAGTACGCGGAGTTCATCCGCGCCCGCGGCACCCGGGTGGCGGTGATCTGCAACCCGAACAACCCGGACGGCGGCTACGTCCCTCGGCACACGCTCGTCCAGTTCATGGACGCGATGGCCGACCTGGACCTGGTGGTGATCGACGAGTCGTTCCTGGAGTTCGCGGACGCGGAGGCCGAACCGAGCGTGGTCCAGGAGGCGATGCTGCGCCCGAACGTCGTCGTCCTGCGCAGCCTGGGCAAGAACTTCGGCCTGCACGGCATTCGCTTCGGCTACCTGGTGGCGAACCCGGCGGTAGCCGGTCGCGTCCGCTCGATGCTTCCGAAGTGGAACCTCAACTCCTTTGCGGAACACGTGGTGTTCATGCTGAAGGAGCACGGGGCGGAGTACGCGCAGAGCCTGATGCAGGTGCGCCGGGACCGTCTGGAGATGGCCAGCGAGTTGTCCGTCCTCCCCGGCCTGACGGTCTACCCCTCGCAGGGCAACTTCCTCTTCGTGCGCCTGCCCGTGGGTGCCGAGGGCACGGTGGTCCGGGACCGGATGCTCACCGAGCACCGGATCCTGGTCCGCGAGTGCGGCAACAAGATCGGCTCGTCCAGCCGCTTCCTGAGACTCGTGGTCCGCCCCCAGGTCGACGTGCGTCGCCTGGTGTCCGGCCTGGAGCAGGTGCTCTACGGGTCCAGGAGGGGAACCGCCGTACCCGAGCTGGGTACAGGGACCAACTACAGCTCGGGTACGGCGGCGGTGGACCGGTTGGTGAGCGAGACGAACGGGGCGGGGATTCCGGGGCTCGGGGGGCTTGCGGCGCAGGCGGTCGCGGCCGCCGGCATGCCGCTCCCCGCCGCCGCACAGGCGACCGGCGGGATGCCGATGCCTATGCCTATGCCTATGCCTGTGCCGGCGGCGGCTCAGCAGGTGCCGATGCAGGTCCCGGTCTCTGCGGAGCCCATGCCGGGTCCCGTCCCGGTCCCCAGCCCTGCGGGCCCCATGCCTGTTCCGGTCCCGGCTCCTGCCGCAGCGGCCGTACCGGTTCCGGTCATGGCTCCGACACCGTTCCCCGCACCCGCCGCGCCCGTCCCCGCCGTGGCGAGCGGTCTCACCCCGCCCGGCGTTCCGGCCCGCGGCGGCCTCACTGCGGCGCAGGTCCGTGGCATGACGGCCCCGGCACCCCCGGCCCCGACACCCGTCCCGGCCCAGGGCCTGGCCCCGGCCCCCGCGACGGGCTGGCCCAACGCCCAGAGCTGGCCGAACGCGGCGGGCATGGGACAGGCGGGCTAGCTCGCCTGGTTCCGCTCCAATCGCCGATGATCTTCAATCACACCCGGTAACCGGCCGACAGACCCGGGCTTGCCCAGATAGCCTTCCGGGATCGTTACGCAGACTCGGTTGCATTGGCTTCGTTTATTACGCATCCCTTCGCGCCGGCCTGCCCGAGGAGTTCTTCGCCCTGTTGATGGCAGCGGGGGTGAGGGCGACTACGTCGAAGTCGCCCTCACCCCCGCCTCCATACACGTACGCGACACCAAGAACCGGCGGGGGTCCGGGCTCGCCCTGACCTCCGCCCGCCTGGATCGCCTTCCTCACGCACGCGTGCTCGGGCACTCCTTCCACGCCAAGTGGTACACCGTGCTGATGTCTCCGTCCGTGGAGTCCATCGTCATGAAGCTGACCTTGTCCGGGTTGGCGCCGCCCGCGTTCACGCGGATCTCCGTGTTGATGTTGAAGTTGCGCAGGACTCCACAGGGTGCCCAGACGAGTTGGGCCCAGTCGGTGCTGTCGGTGGCCTGCCAGTTGTCGTCGTAGGGGCCGCCGAAGGGGTGGGTCTTGGCCGCCGTGTTCGAGGAGCCCTGGAAGTAGTACGAGGCTCGCTGCGTGCCGCTCGCGCCGGACTGGAGGGCGGCGTAACCGCGGTAGTCCGCGCTGGCGATGGCATAGGTGAAGCCCTGCGGGACATGGACCACGAGGTTGAGCTGACAGTTCTTGCGCGCGGCCGTGGGGTCGGAGTTGCCGCCGGCCTGGGCGAGATAGGCGCTGTAGGTCACCGTGAACGCCGTGTTGTCCTCCGAGACGGCGACGGCGGTCGTGCCCTGCGGACAGCCCGAGCCGTTCACCGTGGCGACCTTGATGACGATCTTGTCCGGGGGCGGGTCGTCGAACCCGGACGAGGGCGCGTGGGCAGGCAGCCCGGCGCTGAGGAGAGCGGCGAGCGCGCCGCTCACGAGGAGTCCACCAGTCATGGTTTCTCCGTGTCGTCGAGTGGGGGGTTGATCACCTCGACCTTTGAAGAACCTATGGAAAATCTGTGAAGGCCGAGGCGGCGCTCGCATCGTAGGAAGCCGCACACGGCGCAGCCAGGGCGATCTCAGGCCATTCACAGGCGCGGATTTCACAGCGGAGAGGCGATGCCCGAAAGGGCACTACGGGTTCTCCCAAGCCTCCGGTCCCGCCGCCAGTTGCCGTACCGGTTCCGGCAGGGTGTCCGTCGCCAGGTCGGACAGGGTCACGCCCTCCAGGAACGTGTGAGGGATGTCCTGTACGGCGGCGATTTTCTCTGCCTTCACCGGGGCGTCACCCTGCCGTACGGCGAGCTCCAGTACCGCCCGTACCGCGTAATCCGCCCGCGCCGAGATCCTCATGGGTCCATCGTGAGGCGTGTGCCCATGGAGAATGACCGGACCCGCGCCCCGTAGGATCGCCCGGGAGGAACCTTTGGCGCTCAGCAGACGTTCATTCAGTGCCCTGGCCGGCTCGGCCGCGCTCGGCTTCGCCCTGGGCGGCAGCGGCGGCCCCGGGGCGCCTTCGGCGTACGCCGCGCGCAGTGTGCCGACCGGGCCCGCGCCCGCCCCGCCCGGCGCGGACGGACGCACCCACACCATCGGGTACGACCACTATTCGCTGCTCGTGGACGGCAGGCGCCTGGTCGTGTGGTCCGGCGAGATGCACCCCTTCCGGCTGCCGAGCCCCTCCCTGTGGCGCGACATCCTCCAGAAGATGCGCGCGCACGGCTTCAACGCCGTCAGTATTTATGTGTCCTGGAATTTCCATTCCCCTGCCCCCGGGCAGTACGACTTCTCCGGCGTCCGGGATCTGGATCTGTTCTTGCGCACCGCCGCCGAGACCGGCCTGTACGTCATCCTCCGTCCCGGGCCCTACATCAACGCCGAGATCGACGCCGGCGGCTTCCCCGGCTGGCTCACGGCCACCCGGGGGACGGCGCGGACCGCCGATCCGGACCATCTGTCGTACGTCGACGAGTGGCTGACCGCCGTGAACCGGATCGCCCGGCGCCATCTGTTCACCGAGGGCCGCGGCACGGTTCTGCTGTACCAGATCGAGAACGAGTACGACGCCCACGTCACCGAGGCCACCGGCCGCGCCTATATGTCCCACCTGTACAAGAAGGTGCGGGCCGACGGCATCGACGTACCCCTCTTCCACAATGACAAGGGGCGCAACGGGTACTGGATCCCCGGGTCCTTCGACACCGGTGGAGAGAGCGGGGGGTGGCTGTACGGGTTCGACGGGTATCCCTCGCCTTCCCAAGTGCCGCCCGACTGGGGGCACTTCGGGGTCGGCGGGCTCAAGGGCGGTGCTACGGCCAGCCCGCGTACGCCCGGGTTCGTGCCGGAGTTCGGGGGCGGCTGGTTCGATCCTTGGGGCGGGGTGCAGTTCCAGGGGAAGGGGTACGCCGAGTCGCGGCGCACCCGGGACGCGGCCTACGAGCGGCGCTTCTATCTGACCAACGTCGCCAACGGGCTCACGCTCCACAACGTGTACATGACCTTCGGCGGCACCTCGTGGGGCTGGCTGCCCGCGCCGGTCGTCTACACGTCGTACGACTACGGGGCGGCCATCGACGAGGGCCGCAACGTCACCACCAAGATGGCCCCGATGCATACGCTCGGGCACATGCTGCAACGCGTCCCCGACTTCGCCAAGCTGGACAAGGCGGCCGAGGTGAAGGCGCAGAGCCTGAAGGTCTACCACCTCACCAACCCCGACACCGGCGCCCACGTCTACGTGGCCCGCAACGACGGGGACAAGGAGGTCACCTCGACGCTGCCGACCGCAGGCGGCGACCTCCAGCTCACCGTCCCGGCCCACGACGCCCGCCTGCTGAGCACCGGACTCTCCCTCGGCAAGCGAAGGCTGCGCTACTGCACCGCCCAGCCGATGGCCGTGCTCACCGCCGGGCGGCAGGACATCGCACTGTTCAGCGGGCGGTACGGCGAGATGGCGCACCTCGTGCTCGAGTGCCCGAGCGAGCCCGTGGTCAACCGGCTGGACCCGGAGGCCGCCTGGGTCTACGACCGGGGCGCGCTGTACGTGACCGCGCCCCTCGGCCAGGGCGGGCTGACCCGGGTGCTGGTCGAGCACGGCGAGAGCGAGACACCGCTGCTGCTCCTCTTCGCCGACGACGCCACCGCCATGCGCCTCTTCCCGTACGACACTCCGTCCGGGACCGTGCTGGTCTATGGCCCGGAGCTGCTGCGCGACGTCGCCCTCGACGGCTCGACGGTGCGGCTGACCGGTGACGTCGTCCAGGAGACCGGGCTCGAGGTCTGGGGGCCGCGCGGCATGGCGAGCGTCGAGTGGAATGGGCAGGCCGTGCGGATGCGGGCCGCGATGGCCGGAAGCCTGGTGTCCGAGGCGCTGCTACCGGGCGTGCCGAACACCACGCTGCCCGCGCTGGGCGGCTGGCGGCGCAAGGCGGAGAACCCCGAGTCCGCAGCCGGCTTCGACGACTCGGCGTGGACGGCGGCCGACAAGACGACCTCGTTCAGTACGACCCCCGTGCCCAAGGGGCAGCCGGTCCTGTTCGCCGACGACTACGGCTTCCATTACGGCGACGTCTGGTACCGCGGGCACTTCGACGGCGGCGGCGCCGGTCTGGAGTCCGTTTCCCTCGCGTACAGCACGGGCACCCAGGGCATGCTGATGGCCTGGCTGGACGGTGCGCCGCTGGGCTCGCACCGGATGCCGGTGCCAGGCAACGACACGGTGCGCAAGGGGAGTTGGTCCGCCACGGCCACCTTCTCCCTCAGCAACCTGCCCAAGAAGGTGCACGAGAAGCTGACGGCACCCGGCCCGCACGTCCTGTCCGTGCTCGTGCGGCGCATGCAGCACGACCAGGACGGCAAGGCCCTCGACACGCACAAGGTGGCGCGCGGGCTCACCGAGGTCACCTTCAAGGGAGCCTCGCCCAAGGTGAGTTGGCGCATCCAGGGCGAGGCCACGCCCGACCCGGTGCGCGGGCCGCAGAACAACGGCGGCCTCTACGGGGAGCGGGAGGGCTGGCATCTGCCCGGATTCACGGACGGCGACTGGACGCCTGCCGACTTCCCGCGCGCCGACCGGGGGCAGGGCGTGACCTGGTACCGGACCACCTTCAAGCTGTCGGTGCCGGGCGGTATCGACGCCTCGGTGGGGCTGGTCCTGGAGGACGACCCGGCCCGCGCCTACCGTGCGCAGATCTTCCTGAACGGCTGGAACATGGGCCAGTACGTCAACGACGTGGGTCCGCAGCACACCTTCGTCCTGCCGAACGGCATCCTCCGCACCCGGGGCACCAACACCCTGGCCCTGGCCGTGCTGTCCGACGGCACCACGGAGTCGGGACCAGGACAGGTACGCCTGACGCTGCTGGGGAACGCGGCCGGAGGACTGCCGGTGACGGCGGTGGACTCCCCGGGCCGTTAGCGACTGGGCCGGCCGGATCACGTTCTGTGCGTCAATGGGGCGGGCGGGACCTGCGATGCGTACCACGTGGCCGGCGATGGTTCCCGGTTGAACAACGGTCGCCGTATCGCATGACGCGGATACATCCGGACGCGTAATCTCTGACGAGCCGCCGTCCGGCGGGGCGAAGGGGGAGGCGATGGACATCGCGGGCGCGCGGCAGGGGGCGGCCCGGATCGCCGCGAGGCTGCTCGGCCCGCGACCCGGCTCCGGCAAGCGCCGGCTCGCCGCCGGCCTCGCCCGTGCGGTGCGCGCAAGGCGCCTTCCCCCGGCCGACGTACACGAGTTATGCGGCGCGCTGTGCGAGGAGATGAGCGCGCGGCGCGGCGGGCGTCCCGTCGAGCTGCGCTTCGAGCGGTTCCCGGACGAGATCGAAGTCACCGGTCTGTGGCTGGAGTTCGCGGACTTCGACCTGGTCATCGTCGAGGAGCGCGCCGAGGCCGTACAGCAACTGGTCATACTCGGACACGAGTTGTGGCATCTGCACGCCGGGCACCGGCACCACCACCTGCTCGGTGCCGAGGCCGCCCGGGCCCTGGCCGACGCGCCCGGTCTCAGTGACGCCGCCCTCACGGTGGCCGCGCGCAACGGCTCCCGCAAGGCCGACGAGGCCGAGGCCGACGACTTCGGCCACCGCTTGGCCGCCCTGTTCCGGTCCCAACTCACCGGCCCCGCCGCGCCCCTGGACCCGGTCCAGCGCTCCCTGGGCTACCGAGGCCGCGACGGAGCGGTGCGGTGAACGACCACCTTGCACTGGACCCCTCGGGCGTCCTCAGCCAGTTCTACATCTCCTTCTGGATCCCCACCGCCGTCCTCACCGCGGCCCTGGTGATCAAGCTGCCCACGATCGTCCGGCTGTGGCGGGACCCGCTGCTTCGCGCGGTCGGCGGACTGCTGCTGCTGGCCTGCACGGTGTTCGTGTTCGTGACGCCGTCGACGATCGCCTGGACGAACCGGGTCACCGGCGTGCCCAACATCTCGGCGCCCTGGTGCTATTCGCTGCTCACCGCGTTCTGCGGCTCCTGCCTTCTGCTGATCATCGCCTGGCGCAACGGCCTGTCGGAACGCTCGGCGGCGACCCGCCGCGCGATGCGCTGGGTCGTCTCCGTCTACTTGGGCGTGATCGCCGCGCTGTGGGTGCTGTTCGCGCTCGCGGACGCGCCGGTGGAGCGGCTGCGGGACCTGGACACCTACTACGCCACCACGCCGTTCATGCGAGAGGAGATCCTGCTCTACCTCGGAGCGCACGCCGTGGCCTGTCTCATCACGTCCCGGCTGATCTGGAACTGGGTGCGCACGGAGGGCCTGGACGCCTGGTTGCGCTGGGGTCTGAAGCTGCTGGGCGCGGGCTACGTGCTGAACCTGATCTTCGACGGTTCCAAGCTGACGGCCGTGGTCGCGCGCTGGTTCGGGCAGGACCTGGACTGGCTGAGCACCAACCTGGCGCCGCCGGTGGCCGCCCTGTCCGCCATCCTGATCGCGGTCGGCTTCATCCTGCCGCACGCCGGCCAGTATGCGCACGACCGCTGGCGGCTCCGGCTCGCCCACCGCGAACTGCGGCCCCTGTACCAGCTGATGAAAACGGTCAGCGGCAACCGCGTACCCCTCGTACTGCGCGCCACGCCCGAACTCCGGCTGACCCGGCGCGAGACGTTCATCCGGGACGTGCTGCTGCCGCTGGCCCGGCACATCGACCCGGACCTGGGCAGACGGGCGTACGACGCGGCGCTCGGCCTCGGGCACCCGCCGCGCCGGGCGAAGGCGCTGGCCTGCGCCGTGAGCATCCTGGACGCCGTCGAGACCCGTCGCCGTACACCGGAACCGCCCGAAGCCTCCGCCGGGCCCGACACCACGAACCTGCTCCAGGAGATCGGGGCCATCTCCCGAGTCCTCCGTCACCCCGACGACATCGAGGCGGTACGCGCGCGTGCGGCCACCCCAGCAGAGAGTCTTGCCGTACATGACTGAGCGCACCGCCACCGCCGTCGTCCTCGGCGGCTCTCTCGCCGGGCTGCTCGCGGCCCGCGCCCTGGCCTCCTTCGCCGACCGTGTCGTCGTGGTCGAACGGGACACGCTGCCCGCCGGACCCGAGCCGCGCAAGGGACTGCCGCAGGCCCGGCACGTGCACCACCTGTGGTCGGGCGGCGCGAAGGCGCTGGAGCGGCTGCTGCCGGGGGTGACGGAGCGGCTGCTGGCGGCAGGGGTACGGCGATTGCCCGTGACGACGGACATGGTGGCGCTGTCGCCGCACGGCTGGTACCGGCGCTGGGAGGAGTCGGCGTTCCTGCTGCCGAGCAGCCGGGACCTGCTGGACTGGGTCGTACGCTCGGAGGTCCTGGCCGACGGGCGGATCGAGGTGCTGGAGCGGACCGAGGTGCTCGGTCTTCTCGGCACGGACATGGCGGTGACCGGTGTACGGGTCCGGGAGGGCGCCGGCGCGGAGCGCGCACTGTCCGCCGATCTGGTCGTCGACGCGACCGGGCGCGGCTCGCGTGCTCCGCACTGGCTGACCTCGCTGGGGCTGCCCGCGGCGGAGCGGCGCCAGGTCGACTCCGGGATCGCTTACGCGACACGGGTGTTCCGGGCGCCTGAGCAGGCGCGGGCCGGGTTTCCGATCATCAACATCCAGGCGGCTGCGGTGGACGGGCGGCCCGGGCGGGGCGGTGTGCTCATGCCCATCGAGGACGGCAAGTGGATGATCACGCTGTACGGCAGCCGGGGTGGTGAACCGGGCACGGATGCGGGGGACTTCGCACGGTACGCCCGGGAGGAGCTGGCGCATCCGGTGATCGCGGAACTGATGGCGCGGGCCGAACCGCTGGGCGACGAGGTCGCGTTCACCCGGGCGACTGCCAACCGGCGGTACTTCTATGAGCGGATGCCGGTGTGGCCCGAGAACTTCGTGGTGCTCGGTGATGCGTTGTGTGCGCTGAATCCGGTGTACGGGCATGGGATGTCGGTGGCGGCGCAAGGGGCGTTGGCCGTACGGGAGATCGTTTCGCGTGAGGGTGGGTTGGACGCGCCCGGTCTTGCCCGGCAGTTGCAGAAGGCGGTGAGCCGGGCGGCTCGGGCCGCGTGGGATCTGTCGACCGGGTCGGACGTCTTCTATCCGGGGGCGACGGAGAGCGGGCCTACGCTGCGGGAGCGGGTGACTGCGGCGTATGTGGGGCGGCTGTTGTACGCGGCTACGGGGAATGGGCGTATTGCTCGGCGGGTGACCGATGTCACGTCGTTGGAGCGCGGGGCGGAGGTGCTGCTGGCGCCGAGTGTGCTGTTGGCGGCGGTGGTGGGGCCGTTGAAGCCGACGCTTGCGGCTCCGCCGTTGACTGCGGAGGAACTCAAGGCTGCGGGGGTTTTGTAGGCGGGGGTGGCTGGGGGCGGGTGGGTTTCGCTTGCCCGCGCTTGCGGGGTGCCTCCCCCACTCTCGGCTTCGCTCGAAGAGTGGGGGAGGCACGACTGCCTGCAGTTCGTCAGCCCGTGAACGCCGGTTGTGGCAAACCCTTGCCCGCTTCCGGAATCACCAGTACCGAGCCCGCCACCGGATGGGGTCGGTCCAGGCCGACCCGGGCCGTCGTGACGTACAAGTCCGTCAGGTCCGGTCCCCCGAACACGCACGCCGTCGTACGTCGCGTCGGCAGCGGGATCACTCGGTCCAGCGTGCCGGCAGGCGTGTAGCGGTGTACCGCCGCGCCGTCCCACAGCGCCACCCAGACGCAGCCCTCGGCGTCCACCGTGAGGCCGTCCGGGTAGCCCGCCGTTTCCTCGATCGTCGTCAACGGGCGGCGGTTCGCGGCCTGTTCGCCGTCGTAGTCGAAGACGTCGATACGGCGGGTGGGGGTGTCGATGTAGTACATCAGGGTGCCGTCGGGGCTCCAGCCCGTGCCGTTGCTCACCGTCACCGACGGCAGGACCGTGCGGACCTCGCCCGTCCCCGTGATCCGCGACAGCGTGCCGCCGCCCGTCGCCTCGTCGTACCGCATCGTGCCCGCCCACAGCGAACCGTCCGGCGCCACGGCGGCGTCGTTGGCGCGACGGCCGGGGACAGGCTCGCGGTGCAGCCAGTGGAAGGTGTCGTCCGGGTCAAGCAGACCCACCCCGTCACGGAGGTTGAGGACCAGGCCCCCGCCGGCCCTGGGCCTGACCGCGCCCACGTGCTGGTCCGTCGTACGGACCGTACGCCGCCCGGTCGTCGGGTCGTACGTGTGGATCCGCGACCCGAGGATGTCGATCCAGATCAGGCGACCGGTCGCCGGGTCCCACGTGGGGCCCTCCCCGAGCGTCGCCTCCGCGCGCACCGCGACCTCGTACGCCGTCATGCCACACCCCTGTGGCCCAGGCGCTCGGAGAGTTCGGCGGCACCCTTCGCGGCCAACTGCTCCAGTTCGGCGAGGCGTTCGTCGCTCCAGCGGATCATCGGGACGGAGATGGACAGCGCGGCCACCACCTGCCCCGTGCGGTCGCGGACCGGCGCGGCCACACACGACACGTCCGGGTTGGACTCGCGGCTCTCGACCGCGATGCCGCGCTCCCGGATCCCGGCCAGGGCCTCGCGCAGGGCACTGGGGTCCGTGATGCTGTTCGGGGTCATGGCCGTCAGTTCGGCGCCGTCCGGGATACGCGCGGTCAGCTCCGGCTCGGGCAGCGAGGCGAGCAGCATCTTGCCGACCGAGGTGCAGTGGGCCGGCAGCCGGCGCCCCGCGGCCGACACCATGCGCACCGCGTGCGTGGAGTCGACCTTGGCGATGTAGATGACGTCGGTGCCTTCGAGGATGGCCACGTGAACCGTCTCGTCGCAGGTCTCGGCGACCGACCGGGCGACCTGCTGACCCTCGGCGGCGAGGTCGAGCTGCTCGGCGTAACGGCTGCCGAGCTGGTACGGGCGTACGCCGAGCCGGTAGCGTCCGGGCTGTCCGGGCACGGGGACGATGTACGACCGGGCGGCGAGGGTGGTGACCAGTTCGTGCACGGTGGTGCGCGGGAGCTGGAGTTTGCGCACGATGTCGGGGGCGGAGAGCGTCCCGTCCCCGTCGAGGAAGAGCTCGAGAATGTCGAGAGCCCGGGTCACGGCGGGTACGAGGCGTCCCATGTCCGGCTCCCTCCCTTGGATCGGCTTGGGTCGGCGCCTGTGTTCGAGATTTCAACAGACGATCGGCATGACGAACACAGGCTAGTCATGGACGCATGCGCGGGCAATGGGCGCGCTTCCGGCCACCGCCCGGGACGGTCGCCGGTGGGTGCGCGACGATGGATGGCATGCCTGCCTCCTCCGGAAAGCGTCCCGCCCCTCCCTTCACCCCGCTCGACTTCCAGCTCGTGCTGCTCCGCCGCATGGCCGACCACAACCCCGGCCTGGTCGAGGACGCCCGCCGTGAGCTGGGCGCGTCGATGGGCGACATGCGGGAGGCCAACAAGCGGTGGCAGGCGATGGTCCGCTCCCGTTGGGCGCGTTCGGCGGCCTCCCGGTACCGCTCGGTCCTCGGCGCCCCGGAGTCCGAGGCCAAGCGCACGATCGGCGACCTGGAGTGCACGGCCTGGCAGTGGCCGCTCCCCCTCTGGGCCGACCTGCGCTTCGAGGTGCTGGTCTCCCCCGACGGCGCGGTCTGGAACGAGTGGCTGGTCCGCGCCCCCGGCGCCGCCGCCCCGGCCCTGAAGACCCTGGAGGACCTGACCCCCTGGTCCTGCACGATCGACGAGGCGGCCCACGCCTTCGCCCCGGCCCGCCCCCTGGAGGGCACGGCCCCCACCCGCTGGGGCCTGGCCTTCACGGCCCCGGACGCACACGGCGTACGGCACGAAGTCGCCGCCGAGTTCACATGGGGACTGTTGCAACGTACGGCGGTCAGCGACTAGCGGCGGCCAGCACCGCCTCCACGACCCCCTCCAGCGAGCCGGGGTGCAGGAACAGGAACAGGTTCGGCTCGACCAGCTCCAGTTCCATCAGGCGGGGTTCCCCGTCGTCGCCGTCGACCAGGTCCACGCGCGCGTACAGGAGGTCAGGGGTCCCTGGTACGGCCTCCAACGCCCGCTCGGCGACGGCGAGTTCGCCCGGGGTCGGGGTCCACGGCTCCAGGTCGGGGTGGGCCACCTTGTCCGCGTCGTAGGCCGTGCCGGGTGAGAGGACCGCGCGCTTGCGGCTGGCGTGCAGCAGACGGCCGCCGAAGAACTGCAGGGCCCGCTCACCGGCGACGTCGATGCCCGCCATGTACGGCTGCACCATCGCCGTGAGCCCATCCTCGTGCATCCGCGCCAGCTGCCGTACGGCCGTCTCCCGCTCCCCGGGCGTGTACCGCGCCGCGAACCGGGCGCCCGCGCCGAAGGTCGGCTTCACCACGAACTCGTGCCCGTCGGGCAGCTCGACCGCGCCCCCCGGCGCGAGATAGCGGGTCGGCACGACGGGCACACCGGCCGCCATGAGGTCCCCGAGGTACCGCTTGTCGCTGTTCCAGCGCACGACCTCGGCCGGATTGGCGACGCGCGTCACCTTCCCGACCCGCTCGGCCCACGCCGCGAACTCCTCGGCCCGCCAGCTGTAGTCCCAGGTGGAACGGATGACCACGAGATCGAACCCCGCCCAGTCGACGTCGATGTCGTCCCAGGCGACGGCGGCAGCCTCCGCCCCGGCATCCGTCAGCGCCCGCTCCAGCACCGGCAGATCACGGTCCCTGTTCGGCTCGGCTCCGGGGTCGTAGGTGGCGAGGGCTATGCGGGGCACGGCGACTCCAGGGTCGTACGAACGGTCGGCTGATCCATCGCAGGCTAACCGTGCGGACGGCAACCACGACAACGAGTTTGACCTTCCCCTTTGGTGAAGCCACAGCATCGATGGCGGAACGACGAGCGGACGAACGTACGGACGGGGGTGACGTATGGAGACCATGCTGACGATCGGGGCCTTCGCCGCGGCCAGTCGGCTGTCGCCCAAGGCGCTGCGGCTGTACGACGAGCTGGACCTGCTGCGCCCCGCGCGGGTCGATCCGGACACCGGCTACCGCTACTACGCCCTCGCGCAGTTGGAGCGGGCGCGGCTCGTGGCCTGTGACAGCCCGGCCGACGTCGAGCGGCTGCTCACCCCCGGTGGAACCGTCGTCGTCGACGACTTCACCCCGGCCACCACCTGGCCGCCGCTGCACGACGGCGTCCCGGACCTGGCCCGGCTGCACTGGCTGGAGCATCCTGCGCTGCGGTCGGCCGAACTGCGGCTTGCACCCGACTTGAGCACGGTCGTGGGGACGCGGCGCCTGGTGTAGGAAGGGTGCCTGACAGCACTGTCGTCCCTGCCAGCCAAGGAGTGCGCCGCGTGTCCACCCTCTTTCCGGCCCTGACGGGCGGTCCGGGCGAGCGAGTCGCCCTGCTGTTCGGCGAACGGTCACTGACGTACACGGAACTCGCCGCCGCCGCGGGTGCCGTGGCCGCCCGGGTGCGGGACGCGGGCCGGGTGGCCGTCTGGGCGACCCCGGAGCTGGAGACGGCGGTCGGTGTCGTGGGCGCCCTGCTCGCCGGGGTCGCCGCGGTGCCGCTCAACCCGAAGTCGGGCGAGAAGGAACTGGCGCACGTCCTCTCCGACAGCGCACCGACGCTGGTCCTGGCCGCCCCGGGCACCGAACTCCCCGAACCGCTCGCGGAGTTGCCGCGCGTCGACGTGGACACGCACCGTACCGGCGCCGTCCCCGAGGACCGTACGTCCGAGGGCGACCCCGCGCTGATCGTCTACACCTCCGGCACCACCGGCCCGCCCAAGGGCGCGGTCATCCCCCGCCGGGCGCTCGCCTCGACCCTGGACGCGCTGGCCGACGCGTGGCAGTGGACCGGCGACGACGTGCTGGTGCACGGGCTGCCGCTGTTCCATGTGCACGGGCTGGTCCTCGGCATCCTCGGCCCGCTGCGGCGCGGCGGATCCGTGCGCCACCTCGGGCGGTTCAGCACGGAGGGCGTGGCACGCGAGCTGAACGGGGGCGCGACCATGGTGTTCGGGGTGCCGACGATGTACCACCGCATCACCGAGGCCCTGCCCGACGACCCGGGGCTGGCCAAGGCGCTCGGCCGGGCCCGGCTGCTGGTCTCCGGGTCCGCCGCGCTGCCCGTGCATGACCACGAGCGGATCACGGCCGCGACCGGGCAGCGGGTGATCGAGCGGTACGGCATGACGGAGACCCTCATGAACACGAGCGTGCGCGCCGACGGCGAGGCGCGGGCGGGGACGGTCGGCTTGCCGCTGCCGGGTGTGGAGCTGCGGCTGGTGGAGGAGGACGGGACGGAGCTCGCCGCGTACGACGGGGAGACCGTCGGCGAGATCCAGGTGCGCGGCCCGAACCTGTTCACCGAGTACCTCAACCGGCCCGACGCCACCGCCGCCGCGTTCACCGCCGACGGCTGGTTCCGGACGGGGGACATGGCCGTGCGGGAGCCCGACGGATATGTCCGGATCGTCGGCCGCAAGGCCACCGACCTGATCAAGAGCGGCGGTTACAAGATCGGGGCCGGCGAGATCGAGAACGCGCTCCTGGAGCATCCGGGGGTGCGCGAGGCGGCCGTCACCGGGGAGCCGGACGCGGACCTGGGCGAGCGGATCGTGGCGTGGATCGTGCCGGCCGATCCCCAATCGCCGCCTTCCCTTGAGGAGTTGGCGGAGCACGTGGCCCGTCGCCTCGCCCCCCACAAGCGTCCCCGTGTCGTCCACTACCTGGACACCCTGCCCCGCAACGACATGGGGAAGATCATGAAGCGGGCGCTGGGCAGTGCCTGAGCGACGGCCGTCGGCGCGCGAGATCCTGGCCCTGGTGGCCGACCACGACACCTTCGACGAACTCCCGCACCCGGACAGGCAGTCCAGGCCCGACGGGCCGATCTCCTGGCCGGGCTACGACACCTCGCGCGCCCGCGCAGCCGCGCGCACCGGCGAGGAGGAGTCCGTCGTCTGCGGCACCGCGAGCGTCGGGGGCACCCGGGCCGTACTGATCGCCTTCGAGTTCGGCTTCCTCGGCGGCTCGCTGGGCGAGCGCACCGGCGACCGCCTCGAGGCGGCGTACGTCCATGCCCGCGCCCACCGGTTGCCGGTCGTCCCGCTGGTCGCCACGGGCGGCAGCCGGATGCAGGAGGGCATGCTCGCGCTCACCCAACTCCAGCGTGTGGCCCGGCAGTCGGCGCTCACCCGGGAGGCGGGCCTGCCGCAGATCGCGGTGCTCCGGGACCCGACGACGGGCGGCGGCTGGGCGACGCTGGGCGCGGGTGCCGATGTGATCCTGGCCCTGCCGGGCGCGCAGGTCGGCTTCGCCGGTTCCCGGGTCCGCCCGCCGGACGCCGACCCGGCCGCGTACACGGCGGAGGCGCAGGTGGCGGCGGGTTCGGCGGACGCGCTGGTACGGCCCGGGGAACTGCGGGAGACGCTGGCGCTGTGGCTGCGGCTGCTGACCGCGTCGGCCGAGTCCGCGCCCCCACCCGCCGCGCTGGGCCGGACAGATCTTCCGGCCACCGGATGGGCGGCCGTTCAGCGGGCCCGCTCTCCCGAACGTCCGCGCGCGCAGGCCTACCTGGCCGCCTACTTCACCGAGCGCGTCGAGATCGGCGGGGACCGGTGCGGCGGGCGGGATCCCGAGGGCATGCTGTGCGGGTTCGGCACCCACGAGGGTCGTACGGTGGCGTACGCGGCGCAGACCGGGGCGGCGACCCGGCCGGCCGGTTACCGTACGGCGACCCGGCTGATCCGGCTCGCGGACCGGCTCGGCATCCCGGTGCTGACCCTGGTGGACACACCGGGCGCGGCCAATGACGCCGAGGCGGAGCGGCAGGGCGCGGGTGCCTCGATCGCCGAGTTGTTCACGGCGGTGGCGACCGCGCGCACGCCGGTGACCACGCTGGTGATCGGCGAGGGCGGCTCGGGTGGCGCGCTGGCGCTGGCCGCACCCGGCAACACGTGGGCCACGCCGGACAGTTACTTCTCCGTCATCGCTCCGGAGCCGGCCGCCGCCATCCTGAAGCGGCCGCCGGAGGAGGCGGAGGCGACGGCGAACCAACTCCGCATCCGGCCACAGGACTTGGCGGAGCTGGGCGTGATCCGAACGGGGAAGCAGTAGTTCCCTGAACAGGTGATCGTCGCTGAGAAGCCGGCGGCGCCGCCTCCCCGTCGCAGGGAGGCGGCGCCGCCTTCTTGCGTGCCGTACGGGCTACTTGACCCCTACGGCCCGGATGATCTCCTGCGTCACCGAGCCGCCCCGGTCGTCACGCGCGGAGGCCCGCAGCGAGATGTGGCCGGCGTCGCGCGGCACGTTCAGCGTGCCGTGCCAGGAGGCGCCCCGATCGTCGGTGAGCTGGACGGTCCGCCACGTCGCGCCGTCGTCGTACGACACCTCGAGCCTGCCGCCGCCGAGGGTCCCGGTGCCGGACGCCTTGGCCACGTACTCGGCGCTGAGCCCGATCGGCACCCGGCCACCACCGCGCACATCACCCGCGAGGTCGGTGTCGACGTCGAAGGCGAGGTTGATGAGCGGGAGGTAGGTCCAGTGGTCCTCGGGGGTGACCGCTGACTTGAAGGTCCACTCGGCGTGGCCCTTCGTGGACAGTCCCCAGCGCTCGGGGTCGAGCGTGGTGTCGGTGGCGACCTTGTAGGTGTGCTCGTCGGCGGGCGCGGTCCACACATACGCGGCGGAGCTCTTGCGCCGGTCGACCTGGGTGCCGTCCACATACACCGTGGTGTACTGGTCCATCCCGGTGTCGCCGCTCCACACGTCACCGAAGCCGGTGTGGTCGGGCCCGGAGTCGCCCCAGCCGGGAGTGTTGAACTGGATCTGGTTTCCGATCCGCTGCTGCCCGAAGCCGAGCCCGGTGCCCAGCCACGGGTGCCACACCGGCTTGAACCAGTTCAGCGTGGGATGCGTCCCGCCCGAGTAGCGCACCAGTCCGCTGCGCTCCTCCAGTGTGCCGTCGCCGAGGGCCACTGACTCGTGCCACTGCTGGCCGGGGCCGGTGGAGACGTAGTCCGTGCGCTCGGCCGGGAAGTCGATCCTCTGCTGGAAGCCGAGGCCGATGGGGAAGGCGTCGGTGAGCGAGTAGCGGAACTCGCCGCCGGAGGCCGGCTTCACCGCGTGGAACTTCGCGTCCAGCTGGGCGAGTTGGCTGTCGGTGGGCTGGTAGGTCAGGTCACGGTCCGGGACCCCGCCCGGAAGGCCCTGCGAAAGGTCGTACACGTACGGCGAGTTGCGCGTCCCCGTCATGTCGACCTGTCCGGAGTCGCGCAGCCGTGCCGCGTCGGCGGCGTTGACCGTGGCGATCTGCAGGGACCGGTCGGAGCCGTCGTCGGCGCCCCACCAGGCCATGAGCCGTCCGGGCGCGTCGTCGGTCGCGAACAGTGCCTTGGCGCCCGCGTCCTGCGCGGCCTGGGCCAGCGCGTTCGGGTCGGCGCCGTCGGCGAGGCGGGCGAGGATGGCCTTGCCCTGGACGTCGCCGGTGACGGGACCGTCGCCGATGTCGACGAGCGGCAGCCTGGTGTGGCCCTCGATCAGCGTGCCGCCCGACTGGACGGTGGCCTCGCCGATCCCCTTGACCTCGAGCGTCGGCTTGGCGAGCCGCCACACGGTCCGGTACTGGAAGCTGCCCTGCGTCACCTTGCCGGTCGGTGCGGCGAAGATGCTGTCGTAGGTCAGCGGCACCTGGGCCGCGTCGAACAGGTCGGCGCCGTTCGCCTTCCGGTCGTACTCCATGATCAGCTGCTGCGTCTCGGTGCGCCGGTCGACCTCGGCCTTGATCTCACGCAGCTTCCGCCCGTCGAGGGTGACTTCGCGGTCCTGGTCGAGATTGATCTCGGGTGCGGCGAGGAAGCCGAGGCCGAGCGAGTCGGCGCCGTGGCTGCCGCGCACGTCGAGGAAGGAGGCCAGGGTGTAGGTGCCCGGCTTCAGGCGGAGCGTGAGGGTGCCGGAGTCACCGACCTGGGCCGAGAAGGGGTCGGTGCCTGCGGCGAGTTGCTGCAGGGCGAGCCAGGCCGCGGCGGGCGCGCCGTCGCGGTCCTTGACGTGGACGGTGAGGTTGTACCGCTCCTCCTCCTTGACCAGCCCGAACGCGGTGTGCGCGACCGGGGTCCCGGCGACGGCAGCCACGATCTGCCCGCTGGTGTTCCCGACCTTCGCCTTGGAGCCGTCACCTGTCACGGTCGTGGACGCGGTGCCGTGCGCCGGGACGGTGAGGCTGGTGTCGGCGAGGGTGGCGACGCCGTCCGGGGCGCCCTGCACGGACAGGCTCAACTCGACAGCGTCGTCCGAGGAGTTGGTGTAGGTGAGCGTCCGCGTGACCGGCTTGTTCGCGTCGTACGGCCAGCTGTAGAAGCCGAGGTCGGCGCTGCCGGTGGCGGTGAGGCTCGCGCCGATCGCGTCGGGAACGCTGACGCGTCCGGAGCCCAGCACATAAGCGGACTCGTCCAGTTGCTCGGACGTGGACATCAGCGCGTCCTTGAGCTGCGCGCCGGTCGAGTCGGGGTGCTCCTGGGCAAGCAGGGCGGCCACGCCGGCGACATGCGGAGTCGCCATCGACGTACCGCTCATGCTGGTGTAGTAGCCGCTGCCGCCCACGAGTTGGGAGCGGGCGGCGAGGATGTCGACGCCCGGCGCCGAGACGTCGGGCTTGAGGGCGTTGTCGCCGTAGCGGGGGCCGGCGCTGGTGAAGTAGGCGGCCTGGTCGGCGGAGTCGACGGCGCCGACGGTAAGCGCGGAGTCGGCGGCGCCGGGCGAACCGATGGACGAGGGGGCGCCAGTGTTGCCCGCGGCGACGACGAAGAGGGCGCCGGTCTCCTGAGAGAGGGTGTTGACGGCCTGCGCCATCGGGTCGGTGCCATCGCTGGCCTCGGTCGAGCCGAGGCTCATGGAGATGATCCGGGCGTGCACGTCCCGCGCCGCCCACTCCATGCCCGCGATGATCTGGGACTCGCTGCCCGAGCCCTGGTCGCTGAGCACCTTGCCGACCGCGAGGGTGGCCTCGGGCGCGACGCCCTTCTCCTTGCCTTCGGAGGCTGTCCCGCTGCCGCCGACGGTGGAGGTGACGTGGGTGCCGTGGCCGTTGCGGTCGGCGACCTCCTGGCCCTCGATGAAGCTCTTGGTGGTGCTGACGCGGTCCGTGAGGTCGGGGTGGCTGAGGTCGACGCCGGTGTCGAGCACGGCGACGGTGACACCCTTGCCGGTCAGCCCGGCGTCCCAGGCGGCCTGGGTGCCGATCTGCGCGTTGCTCTCGGCCATGTCGGCCTTCACACGCCCGTCCAGCCAGACCTTGTCGATCCCGCCCTGCGCGGTGAACGACCGCCAGAAGTTACGCCCCTTGTCGGCGTCGACGGCGGCACCGCGCAGACTCGTAAGACTCCGTGTCCGCTCGGCACCGCGCGGGGTGACGGTCCGCGCACCCTTGTCGTAGGTGACGATCAGCGGCAGTTCATCGCTCTTCTTGTCGCTGAGCCCCTGCCGTATCAGCCCGCTGACCTCGAACAGCCGGCGGTCCAGGGTGCCCGCCTGCAGATACTTCCGTGCCTCGTCCGGTACGACGGTGATGTCGCCATCGCTCATCTGCGTCCGTACGACACCGGTGGCCCCGCGGGGCCGCTGCACGGTGACCGTCTTCTTGCCCTGCCCCAGGTCCGTGACGGTCACCTTGTCGCCGGTGACGAGGGTCACGGTGGTGGCGGCGTCCTGCGGATGCGTGCCCGTGACGGCGGCATCCTGTGCGGCCGCCGGAACGATCGGCACCATCGCGAGCACGAGCCCCGCCGACAGGAGGGTTGCCCCACGTCTGACTGGTCCTCTGGTCATCCACGCCTCTTTCTGGTTCGAGTGCGGTGAGTGCTGCGAAGAGTGTCAGGGGGCTTGTGTTGCCTGGGGGTTGAGCGGGAGTGGCGGAAAGACGTCCTGGCAGGTTCCCGCCAAGTGCTTGGCGAACCGCGGAGTCGGGTGCCAGTGGCACACACCTCTGAAACAGGTCGTCACAGGACGGCTCGTCGGCTTCACCAGAGGGTGGTCCGCTTGTGGCACCATGCCGGGATGCCGACCGAGACAGCCCCTGACGGCCCCGCACCGCAGGCCGCCCACCACGTCGCCACCGTCGCCGCACCGCTGGACCCGGCGTCCGCGGACACTCCGCAGGTTCTGTATCTCGCCGGGCGCCAACTGCTCGTGCAGCGCGGCGACATGGAGCTTGCCGTTCGTGACCTGGGCGGGGTGGGGACGGAGGTCCGCTTTCCGGCGCCCTGGCCGCGCCCGTTCGGCACGGTGACGGTCTCACCCGGCGGCGACCTCGCCGTGTTCGCGGGCGTGCACGCACTGCGGGCCGTGGATGCGACGGGCAGCGTGCGGTGGGAGATCCGGCACGGCTGCTGGTCCACCGCCGTGTGCGAGCAGAGACACGTCTCGTACACGGAGTACGCCGACGACTTCGACCACACCCATGCGGACCACGGCTCGGCAGCCTTCTCCCCGGACGGCAAGCTGGTCTGGGCCCACGTCCGCGACAGCACAGGAGACGGCGTGGAGGAGGAGTGGCTGGTCCTGGACGCCGTCGACGGGACGGTGCTGGGCCGGGCCGAGACGGGGACCGTGGCTTCGGGCTCCTTCCAGTACCCCCATCCGGACCCGGCGTACATGGGGCTGACGGTGGGCGAGGGCGAGGAGGACTCGCCTGTGCTGTGGGGTCACTTCGACGGCACGACGCTCACGGTCCGGCGGTTCCCCGGTGAGGTCCTCCTCGGGGTGAGCCCCTCCGGCGGGCACTTCCTGACCACGGATCCGGAGCAGTGGTCCCTCTATCTGCACCGGGCGGAGGACGGCACGGAACTGGGTCGGCTGGACGCCGAGGACACCGTGCCGGTGGCCCCGGGGAGCGCCGACGACGACAGGGCGCGCTGGGACTACGAGGCGGCCTACGTGGCCGAGGGCACCGTCGTCATCGGCACCGACACGGATGTGAACGCGTACGCCACCCGGCACTGGCTGGTCGACGTGGCCGGGACGACCCTGCGCGGCCGTGTCTCGTACCCCTTCCCGGTCTCCGGCCCGGCCCGCCCGGCGGGCGAGGGCACCTGGTACACGGTCTCGGCGGACGAGACGGCCGTGCACCTGTGGCGGAGGGCCGAAGAAACCTGAGCGGCCCGCCGGTGGAGACCGGCGGGCCGCTCGCCCTTCACTTCTTTCAGGTCACCCCTGCTGACCGGCCTCCTCGTCCGTGTAACAGTGCGCGATCACATCCGCGTAGCGCCGGGCGAACTCCTCGCTGCGGGCCGGCATCGGTGCGGGGTCGAGGATCCCCTCCTGCTCGGCCGCGAGCAGTTCCCCGATGTCGGCATGGCGCGCGGCCGCCTCCAGGGCCTCGAAGTCGACCGGCTCCCAGGCGTTGTCCGGGTAGTCCTCCTCTCCCATCTCCCGCCGGGCCTCGGCCAGTTCCAGAGCGCGCTCGAACGCGTAGGACAGCGCCCCCGTCTCCTGGGGAGACAGGAGGAAGTCGAGCACTTCGGTGGCGAACACCAGATGGTCGACCACCTCCGTCTCGAAGGGCGGGCCGTCCGGGTCGCTGCCCTCGATGACCTCGTCCAGCAGTTCCCTGACCACCTCGAGCGCCTCACGGGTGACCTCGGCCACGCCGGGCAGAGCCTGCCGGCAGATGTCCACGGCCAGCTCCCGTACCTTGGCCAACGCGTCGCGGTGCGTCTCGAACCACGGCGAGAAGTGCGGGTCCCCGTGGAAACCGCAGTACCGCACGACGAGCAGCGCCGCCACCCGCGACCGATCCGCCGGCGACAAGGCCGACACCTGCTTGATGTCCCCGTCCAGGCTCATCGACGGAACAATCCCTTCTTCCAACAGGCCGAACACGTTGCGACAGGGGTACGGCCCGCCGGTCGCCCGGCGGGCGTACCTCACGCGATCACGTCATCCGGCAGCCGGATCAGATCGCGTCGTATTCCACCTCCTCATAGACCCGGTCCCACCAGGTGTCCATCTCGAACGCCGGGGGATCAAGCTCACGAAGCCGGTCCCTGATCTCCAGGCCGAATGCGACGCGCGCCGCCTCCGCCGGGTCCTCGTCGTCCTCGTCGTCCTCCGGCTCGAGGTCGTCGAAGTCGTCGACGTGCTCGCACCGGTAGTCCCAGGCGGCCAGCGCGTCGAGGAACGCGATCAGCGACGAGTTCACGAATCGGGGTTCCGGCAACGACGGGCCGAGCAGAAGCACCCGCCCGTCGGCGTCGAGGACGTACTCGAACACGTAGTAGCCGGGATTCAGCTGGGTGTCGTGCTGGCCCAGTCGCCAGTACCGCTCACCGGTCTTGTCGTCGGAGACGTCTGGGAAGGGAGCGCCACCCATGCTCGGGTAGAACAAGGCCGCTTCCTGGGGCAAACCGAAATTCCGGACGCCCTTCAGAGCCTCGCGCACGGCCTCAGGCCAGGTCTCCGAGGTGGAGACGGCAACCTTTTCTGCACGTCGCGCGAAACATGCTCGATCATCACCTCACTCCTTCACTGCGAAGAGCGGTGTGACCGGTGGAGGGGGAAGCGTCTCCCGCTCCCACTCCAACCGGACAGACCTGTCAAAAGCCCTTGGCCCGCCGAATCGTATCGCTCAGCGTGTCTCTCGCCACCGAGTTCATCAGCCTCTCACGTCTTTCAGGTCACCCCGAATTCCGCCAGAACTTCTTTCTGCAAGTGGATCGCCTGGCGACACAGAGAGTTCTCCCGCTCCATCTCGACCGTCACCACCGGACCCATCGCCTGCTGCTGCAGGACGATCTCATAGCAGGCGTCGAGCCCATCCCCCACTCCGGTCCAGTCCATCTGGTCAGTGGCGAATTGCACTGTCTGCCCGAAGAACATTCGGAGAGCAGCACCGGTATACGGGGAAATGGAGTCGGATTCCAGGAACGCCGCGTCGAAGAACGCTTCCTCATCAAACTGTGACACCTCGCCGGAATTCACAAAACCCCGCAGCATGCCGGACGCCTGGGCGACAAAGGCAAGTGTATCGGCATCGAACAACGCTTCTCGCGGACTGTTCAGAAGCGTCAAAGTGGAATCCAGTACATCGAGGAGCGCTCCAACCGCTTCTCGACGCGTCCGGAAAACATCTTCGAAAGCCGTATCGGAGAATTCTTCACCCCAAAGAGTCATCCCATCCCCTCGTCAATTCAAATTTTGGCTGAGCTTATCATCCGTGCAACTTGCCCCTGGAACGAGCCGAGCGGCCTCCCGAAGGGAAGCCGCTCGGCTCTCACTCCTCCTTATCGGTCCCAGGGGGCTATACGGTCCCTCTCCCAGAGTTCGATGTCAGCGAAGTCTGGTCCGTTCGCCCGCCCCGCGCAGTTCTGACGCAACGGCCCGCAGGCCTTGCGTGACGACGCGACGGTGCCGGGGCCGACCAGCGTCCCGTCCTCGAACGCGTTCATGAAGATCTGCTCGGCATCGGTCTCCAGGCCTGGGGTGGTGTGCTCGACTCCGGAGAGCCTCTCGTACCCCAGTTCCTTCGCCTTGGCCTTCATGGCCGGCGTGGCCCTGTTGTTGTTGGTGGTGTACCACTTCGTGTTCCCGAACCTTCCAGTGGCCACGGTGGTTCCCTGTTCGGCCCTCCGAGCACCTGTGGAGTTCGGGACCATGCCCGTGGTCCTCGCGTCATGGATGGCCTCGGCGTCGTCGAGCAGTTGCTTGGCCTCGCCCTGCGAGATGGGGCAGGTGCCCGGGGCGACGGGCCGGTCTTCGTTGTGGACGAGGACATCGACGCCGCCCGCCTGCACGTAGAAGTCGTGCTGGCCATCGACGGTGAGGTTGTAGACCCGCTGGCTGCGGTGGGCTTCGTCGACGGCGGTGATCTGCACCCATGTGCCGGCCGAGGTCTGCAGCCACATGCCCGGCTTGAGTTCGCCGGCCTTGAGCCACTTCCCGAAGTCCGGCAGCCAGTACAGGTGCTCGTCAGTTGAAGTGATCTCGGACGGCTTGGCGTTGCCCTGTTCCCCGTCGGTGTCGACGGTGAGGGTGACCAGGGTCTTGTCGCCCGCGTGGTTGCGGGTGTCGGTGATCTGGCGTCCCTGGAGGTCACCGGACTCCGGGTCGGAAGCCAGGACGAACTCGCCTTCGTCCAGGTCCTCGATGTTCTTCGTGGACCCGTCGGCCATCAGCACCTTGGTGCCCGGGACGAAGCTGTTCTTCTTGCAACTCGGCGCCTTCGGCTTGCCGGAAGAAGGCGCGTCCGCCTTGCGGGCGTCCGCCCCCGCCCCGGCTGCCTTCTCGGCGTTCTTGCCCGCCTTCCGCGCGTCGTTCACCGTGTCGGCGGCCTCGATGCCCTTCTTGGCGTACTTGCCCGCCTTCACCGCCGTCGCCCCGTAGCCGACCAGCGGGATCGCCGAGGTCAGGGAGAGCGCGGCGTCGACGTAGTTGCCCTCGGCCGCGTACCAGATGCCGTTGGCGACGTCGGCGACCTCGCCGACGACCGGGACCAGGCCCACCACGTCCAGCGCGGCATGGCCGAGGTCCGACAGCGACATGCCGAACAGATGGCCGTCGAGTTCGACGAAGCTGATCGGGTTGCCGCCGGCGAACGCGTAGCGGTTGCCGGTGAACGGGTCGGTGGCCAGGGACATGTCGCCCAGGGCTCCGCTGTAGGAGTCCCGGGTCAGGAAGCGGTTCAGGCCCGGGTCGTAGTTGCGGAAGCCCATGTCGTACGTGCCCGAAGCGCCGTCCCAGCGCGAGGAGTTGAAGCGGAACGCGTTGTAGTCGTCCGTCTCCGCACCGCCGGCGTCCGGCTTGTCGGCGCCGGTCATCTGCGACTCGTCGTCACTGCCGTACGCCGTGTAGCCGTACGTGGCACGGGTGTTGCCGTCCTCCTTCGTGATCGCCTCGACGTCGCCGCGCGGGCTGGTGACGTACTGGGAGTACTCCTCGCCCCCACCGTCCTTGTGCTTGATCTGGGTGGAGCGCTGGCCGCCGGCGAGGTACTGGTAGTCCTTGTCGGCCTTGCCGTCGACGGTCTCGCGCAGGAGCGTGTTATCCAGCCCGAGGTACGTGAAGGCGGTCGTCTTTCCGTTCGTTCCGGTCGTGGTCTGGGAGACCGTGCGGTCGAACGGGTCGAAGACGTACGACGTGGTCACGGCAGCGGCACCGGAGCCCGCGCGTGTCTTCACCGTGCGATCGAAGCCGTCGTAGTAGTACTTCTCCGCCGTCTGGCCGCCGGTGCTGACCGTGTCGAGCCTGCCGAGCGGGTCGTAGTTGTAGGTGGAGGAGACGCCGTCCGCGGACGCCGACAGCAGGCGGTTGCGGTCGTAGTGCTGGGTCGTCGTGACGCCGCCCACGGTCTGGGAGACGACGTTGCTGTTGCGGTCGTAGGTGTACGACTCGGTCGACGGGTTGTCACCCGCCTTGGTGGTCTTGGTGAGTCGGTCCTGCGGGTCGTAGTCGAAGGTGTAGGTGTTGTTGATGTAGGCCGAGTTGTCGTCGGCGTTCATCAACTTCAGTACGTCCTTGGAGCGGTGCCCGTTGGGCGAGTACTCCAGGTCGTGCTGGGCCACGACGGCCCCGCCGGACTTCTTCTCGAGCGACTGCTTCACCGAGCCGTCGAGGTAGTACTGCATGTCCAGCGTGTTGCCGTTGGGCTTGGTCTGCTTCAGGAGCTGGCCGCGCCCGGTGTACGTCATCGACGTGATCTGCTGGTTGCCCGCCGTCGGCGAGTCCGCGTTGGTCACCTTGGCGACCAGGTCGCGCTCGTCGTAGTCGATCTTCGACCAGGTGAGGTCGTGCGTCGAGGTGAGCGGGTTGCCGTTCTCGTCGTAGGTCAGCGCGGTGGTGGTCTTGACCGTGCTGCCGGCGAGTTCCTCGACCTTGCTGATCTGGTCGAGGCCGTCGTACGCGATCCTGTACGTGTCGATCTTCGCGCCCGGCGAGTGGTCGCCGACCTCGGTCATGTTGCCGTTGGCGTTGTACCGGTAGGTGAAGTCCTTCTTCTCGTTGTCGGTCTCGCCCGTGTTGGAGCGGACCAGCTTCACCGTGTCCGCGAGCACCGTGCCGTTCGCCGCGTCGGTCAGCGTGATCTTCTGCGGGCCGTCCTCGACGAACGAGTAGCTGCCCAGCGAGACCCAACTGCCGGTGTTCTTGGTCTCGTCCACGGTCTGCGTCGTGCTGCCGCCGTCGTGGTCGACCTTGAACTTGGCGTCGCTGGCCGCACCCGTCACCTTCGGGTACCGGACGAACACCTCGTAGGTACCGTCCTGCGGGATGTTGAGCTGCCAGGAGAACGACGCCGTGCCGGTACCGGCGGCGTGCGAGTAGGTGTCGTAGCCGTACTGCTGCTCGGCCTGCGTCGGCGACCAACTGCCCTGTGTCGCCGTGTTGTTGAAGTCCGAGCTGTCGACGACCACGACCTGCTTGCCGACCGGGACGCCGTCGTCGGAGTGCGCCTTCTGGTTGCCCGACGGATAGAAGTCCCAGGTCATCGTGCGCTGCTGGGAACCGCCCGCCGAGGTCAGCGTGTTCTTCGTCTGCTGGCCCAGGTCGTTGTACGCGTAGGACGTAGTGATGTCCCACGGGTCCTTGGACGTCTCGGTCCAGCCGTTGTCGAAGTACGTGTACTCGGTGACGTTGCGGACCGACTGGCCGTCCGACGGCGGTGCGGAGACCGAGCTGAGGTTTCCGACCGTGTCGTAGAAGTAGTACGTCGAGTCCGGTGAGGAGTAGCGGGAGTCGTCCTTGTCGAAGGGTGAGCGCTCCTCCTTGACCCGGTTCAGCTCGTCGTAGACGGTCTCCGCCGTGTAGTCCGTGGCGTCGTCAGTGGTGGCGACGCCGCGCGGGGTGATCGTCTTCGTCTGGTTGCCGACCTGGTCGTACTCGTAGCGGGTGGTGCGGTAGGAGATGTCGCCCGGACTGTCCTCGCTGACCGGGACCTTGGACTCCACCAGGGCGCCGCGCTCGTCGTACGTCGCGAGCGACTCGTTGCCCTCGGCGTCGGTCTGCGCGATCTGCAGGCCGTCCTTGTCGTAGCGGACCGAGGTGGCCCACTCCAGGGCGTCGATCGTGCGGACGACCCGGTGGTTCTGGTCGTACTGGTAGCGGGTGGTGTAGTCGTCGGGGTTCGCGGTGGCGTTCTTGCGCGGGTCGACGGCCTTGGTGACGTTGCCGACGTTGTCGTACTCCGTCGTCGCCCGGTGACCCTCGGCGTCGACCATCTCGACCGGCTGGTAGATCTCGTCGTACCGGGTCGTGGTGGTGTAGTCGCCCACGGTGTCCGTCAGGTTGCCCTGCGGGGCCGTCGCCGTGAGGACGTTGCCGACCTTGTCGTAGGTCGTGGTCGTCCTGCGGCCGGGGTCGGTGGACTCGTCGCCGGGGGCGACGGACTCGGTGACCTGGTCGGCCTTGTCGTAGACCGAGGTGGACACCGCTCCGTTGGGCGCCGTCACCTTGGTGATGTTGTCGTTGGCGTCGTAGACCGGTGCGGGCGTGACGATGAAGTCGTTGTCGGCCTGCTTGACCGGCTCCTTCTTCTCCAGCGGCCGGCCGAAGACGTCATAGGTCTGGCTGACCTCGGCGCCCTTGGCGTTGGTCACCTTTGTGACATTGCCCCGGACGTCGTACACGAAGTACGAAGGTTTCTGGAGTGCGTCGGTGATGGTCTCCGGGTAACCGACGGGGTCGTACGCGCTGTACGCGGTCGAGTGCCCGTTGGCGTCGGTCTCCTTGGTGACCCTGCCGTAGGTGTCGTACTCGGTGCGGGCGGTGTAGTCGCCGTCGGTGGCGGTGGCCACGCCCTTGGGGTCGGTGACCGAGGTCAGGTTGCCCAGGGTGTCGTAGCCGAACCGGTAGGTGCGGCCCTCGGGGGACTTCTTCTCGAAGAGGTCCGCGATGTAGCCGTTCAGGCCGGTGGAGTAGGTGAAGGTCTGGGGCGCGGTGCCGTTCTTGTTGGCCTCGGCGTCCTTCTGCTCCAGCGGGTAGCCGGTCTTCTGGTCGTACGTCCACGTGGAGACGGCCGTGTTGGCCTCCTCCAGGCGCGTGACGTTGTTGTCGGCGTCCCAACCCAGCTTTGTCGTCTCCGACTTGGCGTTGGTGATCTGAGTGGGGCGTCCGAAGCCGTCGAGCGTCTGAACGGTGGCGTGGCTCTCCGCGTCCGTCACCATCGTCCGGATCACCGAGCCCGCGGTGCCGTCCGGGTCGTTGTAGACGTATCCGGTGGTGCCGTCCAGGCGATCCGTGATCGTCTGGGTGTTCCAGTGGAACTTCGGATCGTCACCCTCGCTCGGGTAGTAGTAGTCGAGCGAGGTCGCGTTGCCGCGCGGGTCGGTGACCTTGACCAGCTTGACGTTCTTGTTGCCCTGCTCCGCGTCGTAGGTGAAGCGGAACACCTTCGGCTGGGAGCTGCCCGCGCCGTCGGTGAGGGTGGTCAGCAGGCCCTCGGTCGAGTAGTCGAAGGTCAGCGTCCGCCCGGAGATGTCGGTCATCGACTTGACGTGGTCGATGATCTTCGGGTTGTTGGTGTCGCTCTTCGTCCAGTACGAGACGGTCAGCGACTGCCGCCGCTCCGGGTCCTCGATGTACGTGAGGAACTTGACCGGCTTGTTGTTGGACTTGCGCACGGCGTACGTGTACGTCTGCGTGTTGCCGTTCTTGTCGACGACCGATGTCGGATAACCGTCACAGTCGAAGAAGAACTGGGTGCGGTCCGGCCGGGTCAGCGACCATGCCTTCGGGTCGCCGTCCTTGTTCGGGACGCAGTCCGTGCCCGCGCCCTGCCGCAGCAGGTAGTGCACGCCCGCCGGCGCCTTCCAGCTGCCGTCGTCCTGCTTGCGGAAGACGTGCGTGGTGCCGTCACCGTCGGGGAGGGTGACCGTGGTGGGGTTCGGGTTGGGGTGGAAGTCCAGCGCGGCGCCGAGACGGAGCGGGCTCGCGGCCTGTCCCGACCAGCCCGCGCCGAGCACGGTGTCGGAGGTGTCCTGCGAGTTGTACGCGAACCGGGCGAACGTGCTGATGCCCCGGCCCGGGTTGGTGAACGCGTTGTACTGCCAGACCGTGTTGCCCGCGTACAGGTTCGTCATCAGCGACGAGCCGGCGCCGGTGTTCTTGCCCGCGTAGGAGTAGAACTTCTCCAGGCCGAGCTGGTCGGAGGTCGGGTCCTCGGTGCGGACGTTCTGCGCGAGCGGGGCGATGGACTCCGACTGGGAGAGCCAGGTGCCGGTGGCGGTGTTCTTCAGGTCCCACTTGAGCACGTAGTCCAGGCGCTTGTTGCCCGACTCCGCGTTGATGGGGGCTTTCAGCCGGGCCGGCACGGTGACCGAGTCACCGGGCAGGACACGCCCCGGGAGCGCGGTCTCCAGCTGGTTGCCACCGGTGGTGGCGTCCGTGCCGTCCGGCAGCGACCAGGTGTAGGAGAGCGCCTGGGTGCCCGCCTCCCAGACGCTGGTGGTGGTGTTGGTGACCGTGACGTCGGTGGTGTACTCGTCGCCCGGGGTCAGCCGGGAGGGGGTGAAGGGCGCGAAGTACGTGCTCTCCGTCGACTTCGACAGGTAGGTCACGACCAGCTGCGGGCGCAGCTGCCCCTCCTCGGCCTCGGAGGACAGGAACAACGTCCGCTCCTGCGGTCCGGCCGTCGACTCGTCACGCAGCCTGACCGCGACGCCGTGGTTGCCGGCCGGGTCGGAGATCCAGCTCTGCGCGAGCGAGGTGACGTACCAGGACTGGCGTGCCGGGTCGTTGGTGACCGTGCCCACCGTGTCCGAGACCGCCGCGTCCATGTCGCCGCCGGCCGTGGTCCACGACGTGGTGGAGTCGGCCTTCGTCCAGGACGCGGTCGCCTCGTCGAAGTCGCGAGTCAGTCCGTGTGCCTCGTAGATGGCGCCGGAGGAGTCCGTCGTCGTCTGGAAGCCCCACATGTTCAGCTCCGCCTCGAGCACCCGGGCGCCGGAGGGGATTTCGCTGAGCGAGGGGAACTTCAGCAGGGCACGGGTCTTGCCGTAGGTGGCGGAGTTGTTGCCCACCGAGAGCCACGTGTGGGCGGTCCCGGTGTCGGTGAGGGTGTCGTGGCCGGTGCCGGATTCGGTGGAGGACACGGTGGTGTCGCTCTGGCCGGCCTGGAGGATCACGGTGGTGCGGCCCGCCTTCGGCAGCCGTACCAGTTCGGTGCGCGACGGGAGGATCTTCCCGTCACGGGTCTTCACCGCGACCATGTAGTAGTACGCGTCACCGAACTCCTCCGCGGAGTCCGCGGGGGTCGGCGTGGCCGAGGTGTCCGTGTAGGTACGGGTGTCCTTGGCGATCGGCGAGACCAGGGTCCGCGAGTCCGGCGTGAAGTGCTGGAACACGCTTCGGTGGACCTGGTACTCGACGATGTCGTCGCCGGGCGAGGTCGACGGGTCGGTGTACGCGGGCCAGTTCAGCTCGGCGCCCGTCGAGTGCACGACCGCCGGCGGGTCGACATCGACTCCCTGGCTGCCCCAGGTCAGGACCAGTTTCGGGTAGTTGGCGACCTCGCCCTTGTAGGCGTACTCGGCGGCCTCGTACCGCGGGCCGCCCTTGGGGGCGCTCGCGGACTCGTCGGCGGCCTTCACCACGAAGCCGTTGTTGTCGTAGGTGCCGTCGAGCCACTGCTGGACGGTCTTGGTCACCGGGAAGGCGTGCCAGGTGTTGACCTCCTGCGGCTTCTTGGTGACCACGCCGCCCTTGGTGAAGCGCACCGCGTCCGCGAGGACGGCGGTGGACGTCGAAGCGGGGCCGTCGCCGAGCACGACCTGCCCGGTGGTGCCGGCCGTGAACGGGTGCTTGCCCAGCGCCTTCCACTGGCCCTCGGTGCCCGCCTGCTGGTCGACCTGGTAGGTCTTGGTGCCTCCCGCGTAGGTCACCGTGTACGGCGCGTTCGTCGCGCGGTCGGAGGCCGGGACGTAGTGCACGTCGACCTGGTAGTCGCCGTTCTCGGGGAGGTTCGGCCGCCAGGTGTACTTGTCGCCCGCCGTGGCGTCCTTGTTGTAGCGGTAGTCCTGACCGATCGCGTACTGGGTGTACGCGGTGTTTCCGGAGGTCGGCCAGGCGCCCGTGGCGGCGGTGGTGCCAAAGTCGCCGTCGTCGACGAGGACCGACGTGCCGGACAGCTCACCGGTGATGCCGTTGGCGTTGTTCCAGGTGGCGCCGTCCTCCGTCCACGCGGTCGTGGCCCGGTGCGCCTCCAGCTGGACCTCGGTGGCGCCGGTGGTGTGGGTCTGGTCGTAGTACAGCTTCAGTTCGGCCGAATCCAGGTGGGTGCCCGCCGGGATGCCGGACAGGCCGAACTTCAGCAGGGCGCGCGAGGTGCCTGAGCTGGTGTTGCCGACGGAAAGACGCCACAGGTCCGCGTAGTTGGCGGCCGCGTCGTCCGAGGAGATCATCGTGTCGGCGGACTGCGACGGAGTCGGCGCGATCGTGACGGTCGGGTCGACCGTCACCGGGAACGCTCGCTCCGGCGCCGCCAGCCACTTGGCGTCCGGCTTCAGGATGATCCCGTACGACCCGTTCCCGCCCGTGAGTTGCTGGCGGACGGCGTCGGAGCCGGCGGTGCCGTAGGCGGAGCCGACGTCCTTCTTCGCGTCCGTCATGAACGGCGCGGGGATCACCAACGCCGGTGCGCCGACCGGGGAGTTCTCGCCGTAGAGAGCGATGGCGCCATTCTTCTGCGACTTCGCGGTCAGGCCGCCGGTGGTGAGGGTGAACTCGAAAGCGGGCGCCGTCCTCGGCCGCTCGCCCAGAACGATGTTCTCCTTCACACTGCCGTTGCCGACGGTGTAGGAGAGGTCGATTCCGTCGCCCAGCGCGCCCTTGTAGGTGACGACGTTGCCGTCGACCTTCGGGGTCAGTGCCTTCGCCGGGTGCTTCAGGCCGATGGCGACCCAGTGGCCCTTGTCGAGTTCGAAACGGACCAGCTCACCGGGGCGTGAACCGAACCAGGTCTGCGCCACGTTGGTGGTGTTGGCCTTCTCGAAGCCCTTGCGGTCGGTGTCGGTGACCGCGGTGTCGATGGGCTTCCACTCGGCGTCCGCGCCCTTGCCCGTCTCGTAGGCGGTGGGTATCGCGGAGACCTCGGACTGCACCCGCCCGTCCGACATCCGCCAGGACCGGGAGTACGGTGTCCGGCGGGCCGTCAGTTCCTTGACCCGCTCGGCCTTTTGGGCGGGCCGTGCCTTAGCGAGCTTCTCGTTGCCGGGGACGTCGGTGTCGGGCAGCTCGGGCGGATCCGACCGCTCGGCGTCGTTGTCCGAGAACAGGTCGCGAATGTGATCGGTGAGTCGGCCCGTATCCGGTGGATCGGCCGCGAAGGCAGGCGTCGTCGGCGCGACGGTCGCCACGACCGCCAGCACCGTGCTTGAGGCCCAGAGCCTCAAGCCTCTTGGTCTGCGCATGGGTTTCCCTTTCGAGGAACCAGAGCCCAGCTGCAGGTCACAGCCGGGAACCGGCGGAAGGTACACACCATTCACGTGTCCACGTCAAGAGAAGGAATAAGTTTCGCAAAAAGCCGAATTCAGCCACCCGATGGCGACTGACCTGTGCCTTCACTGTTTGCACACGGAACCGTCACCTGTTGTTGAGTGCTGAATCGAGCCAACTCCGACCGGCCGTCGAAGATCGCTTGACAGCGATCGAAGCGTCCCTCTTCGATGGGCAGGGCCATGCCCGGTTCGGTCAGTCGAGGGGAATGCGGATGAACAGCGAGACCGAGCAGGCGCAAGCCGACACGTCGCCGGCCGAGGACGGCGGCACCCGAGCCCGCTCCCGTCGCCGCCCCGCACTGATCGCGGCCGCCGCCTGCGTCCTCGCGCTCGGCGCCGGCCTCACCCTCTACGGACTGTCCGGCGACGACGACGTTCCCCGGTCCGAGCACTCCACTCCCACCGCGCCGGTGACCTACGAAGTGACCGGCGAGGGAACGGCCGACCTCAGGTTCCAGGGCGAGAGCGAGGCCGGCGCCGCGGAGACCGTCAAGGGCGCGGCACTGCCGTGGCGCCGGACGGTCCAGGTGCCGCTGGGGCAGAACCCGGTCATCAGCATCACCCTCGGCGCACGGGGCGGTCAGGCCCGCTGCGCGCTCGCGATCCGCGGCCGGCACGTCAACAGCGCCACCGCCGGAGGCGAGTACGGCCGTGCCACCTGCTCGGGCACGCTGCCCACGCAGCAGCCACGGCAGCAGAACGGCTGATCCTCGCCCCCGGACCCTGTAGACGCCCTCGCCCCCGAACCCCCTCGATCCGCCCGCTCACGGCAACCGGCGGACGACACGCCGCACGAACCCCCCGTTCAGCCGCACCCCACCCGGCCCCCTCCAAGCGGCGCGCACCCCCGGGCGCCGCGCAGGATGCGTACTAGGCACGCCACACCGGCGGAGCCGCTCGCGCACTCGGGAGGAACTGCGATGACCGTCCGCCTGGATCAGTTGCGCCGCTGCCACTTCGCCGTCGACCTGGGGGCGGCCCGTACCCGGGTATATGTGAAGGGCGCCGGGCTCGTCGTCGACCAGCCGTCCGCCGCCGCCGTGAACACCCGTACCGGCGCGCTCATCGCCGTGGGCGAGTTCGCGGAGCGGATGACGGGACGGACGCCCAGCTATATCCGGGTCGTACGGCCGGTTTCGGGCGGCACCGTCGTCGACATCGAGATGGCCCAGCGCATGCTGCGCCATCTGCTCGGCGACAAGATGCGCCGAGCCCTGCGACGCAAGCCCCGGCTGCGGGGCGCGGCCTGCACCCCGCACGACGCCGACCCCCTGGCCCAGCGGGCGGCCATCGAGACGCTGGTGGGGCTCGGGGCGCGCCATGTCGAGCTGGTGGACACGCTGATCGCCGCCGCCGTCGGCTGCGGACTGCCCGTCGAACAGCCCGAGGGCATGATGATCATCATATGCGGTGCCGCCGCCACCCAGGTCGCCGTCCTGTCCCTGGGGTCGATCGTCACCGCCGAGCGCATAGCGGTGGGCGGTGAGGCCGTCGACCGCGCGATCGTGCAGCACCTGCGGCTCGAACACGAGTTGTTGCTGCCCAGCCAGTCCGTACGGCCGCTGCAGCTCGCCCTCTCCGGCAACGGCCTCACCCCGCACGGTCCGGCCACCACCGAGATCCACGGCAGGGACATCGCCACCGGCCTCGCCCGTTCCGTACGGGTCGACACCGCCGCCGTGCGCGACGCGATCCAGACCCCGCTGACGGCCGTGCTCGACGGCATCGGCAAGGTGCTGCGGGGCTGCCCGCCCGACCTGGTGGCCGACCTCGTCGACCGCGGGATCATAATGGTCGGCGGCTCCGCCCTGCTCCCCGGCCTCGACCAGATGCTGCGTCAGGCGACCGGTATGCCGGTGAACATCGCGGAACGGCCGGAACTGTGCGCCATACAGGGCATCGGAGCCATGCTGGAGGGCAGGATGGAACCGCTGGTCCTGGACCCGCTGGCGCCTGACGAACCGCGTGACCACCCACCCGGTTCCGCGCCTTCTGCCCCTCATCGGCAGAAGTCGGCGCAGCGCAGGGCGGACGAGCGGGCGGGTCAGTAGGGCAGGATCCGCCCGGAGGGTGTCCTGCGGTCGATCTCCTGGCCGCGGGGAGCGGCGGGCCGACGGCTGACTCGCACACGGATCCGACGCTCCATGTCGCCCTCCTCATACCTCGAACTGCCTCACGGACACTGGTCAGGTACGGACCATCGTGCCCACGCAGGCAGGTGTCATGCCTGGGGAACATGACCGAGTCGGCGCGAGGGCCGCGCGCGGGTCAGCCGAAGCGGCCCTCCACGTAGTCCGCGGTGCGGGGGTCCTGGGGCGTGGCGAACATCGTGGCCGTGGGCCCGTGTTCGACGATGCTGCCGGGGGTGTTCTGCTCCGCGAGGAAGAACGCGCACTGGTCGGAGACGCGGGCCGCCTGCTGCATATTGTGGGTGACGATCACGATCGTGACCTCGTGGGCCAGTTCGCGGATCGTCTCCTCGATGCGCCGCGTGGACGTGGGGTCCAGCGCCGAGCAGGGTTCGTCCATCAGCAGGACCTTGGGCCGTACCGCGAGGGAACGGGCGATGCACAGCCGCTGCTGCTGGCCGCCGGAGAGCGCGCCACCGGGCTGCCGCAGCCGGTCCCGCACCTCCTTCCACAGGCCCGCCTTGGCCAGGCACTCCTCCACCAGGTCGTCCTTGGCGTCGCCGTTCATCCGGGTCCCGGTGAGCTTCAGGCCGGAGGTGACGTTGTCGTAGATCGACATCGCGGGGAACGGGTTCGGCTTCTGGAAGACCATGCCGATCGTGCGCCGCGCCTCGGTCAGCCGCTGCCCGGTGGCGTAGATGTCCTGCTCGTCCACCAGGACCTCACCGGCCAGCGACGCGGACGGGACGAGTTCGTGCATGCGGTTGAGGATGCGCAGGAACGTCGACTTGCCGCAGCCGGAGGGGCCGATGAGGGCCGAAACCAGGCCGGCAGGCATGGTCAGCGACACCCGGTCGAGGACTTTGTGGTCGCCGAACCATGCCGAGATGCGGCGCGCTTCGAGCGTCGCGCCGCTCACCCCGGGTACGGCCGCCGGGAGGGGCAGCGTGGTCTCGGTCTGGGTCATCTGGTCGGTCACAGCTTGTCCTTCGTCAACGGTGGAGCAGTGTCGGGGCAATGGCAGCGGCGGGGTGCGCGGTCACAGCAGGTTCGGCAGGAGCATCAGTGCCTGGTCCGCGGTGGCCAGGCCCAGCGCGCCCAGGAGCGGGACGCCCACGACCCAGGTCTGCCGCCGGCCCCAGCGGGTGTGGGCCCAGGTGAGGCCGGCGGCGCCGAGGACGAGGCCCTGACCCCACAGCACGAGGGGCAGCCAGGCCGAGGTCCCGGTGGCCATCGGCTTCTCCTCCTCCGGCAGAGCGCCCGCCGCGAGGGCCGGCGCCGGAGTGACCTGCACGTCCGAGACCAGGTCCGCGTCCACCCGCAGGATGCCCCGGGGCATGAACGGGGTGCCGTCGGCCGTGATCAGGGTGAGCCGGCCGCGGCCCTGCGCGGGCACGGGCGGCTGCGGGTCGCCGGACCGGCGCGGCCCGATCACCTGGTACGTGTGCTTGCCCTGACCGGTGGTCACGGTGAACTTGTCGCCGGTGCTCAGCTCGCCGAGGCGCCGGAAGGGGCCGCCGTACGTCGCCTGGCGGCCCATGATGACGCTGACTCCGGCCTGTCCGGGCAGGGGCGTGTCCCTGCGGTGGCCGGGGCCGTGGGACAGGTCGTCGGCCGTGGTGCCCTCGTGGACGACCTCGCGCACCCCCAGCTCGGGGATCTCGAGGAGGGCCACGGATTCACCGTTCTTCGGCGCCCGGCCGCCGCCCGCGGACTGCCCGATGGGGGCGACGCCGTTGGCCAGGTCGGCGCGGAAGGTGGCGTAGTCGACCTGACGGTCGCGGGCGTGCCGCAGATCGCTGACCAGGCCGGCGTCGGCGACGAAGCCGAGCAGCAGCGCGGCCAGGATGGTCAACGCCGCGCTGGTGACACGCAGTCCGGGGCCCACCGACGGTCGTACCGGGCGGGTGGGGCGCGCCCCGCCGGGCCCGGGAACCGACGAGGTGTCGGCTTCCACGGGCCCGGCGGGGGCGGTGACCGGTGCCGTCATGCGATCTTCACCGAGACGGAGGTCGCGCTGCCGTTGGCGTATCCACCGCGCTTCGCCGTGACGGTCACGGTGAGCTTGTGGCCACGGTCCGAACGGGTGGGCGTGTACGTCGACTTGGTGGCGCCGGTGATGGCCCTGCCGTCGCGCTTCCAGACGTAGCTGTACGAGGTGGCCGCCGGCTTCCAGCTGCCCGGCTTGGCGGTCTGCCTGTAGCCGACCTTGTGGGTGCCGGAGATCGACGGCTTCGTCACGACCGCCAGGGCCGGGCCGAGCGCCACGGTCACGGACGGGCTGGTCGAGGTCGTGCTGCCGGTGGTGTTCTTGCCGGTCGCCCGGCAGGCGAGCTTGTGCTTGTACTCGGTGCCGCTGATCGTGCGGGTCTTGGCGGTCGCGCCGCTGATCACCGTGCCGTCCTTGAGCCAGGCGTACGACACGGAGGTCGCGCCGCTGAAGCTCACGGAGCAGGTCACGGTGGACCCGGAGCGCACGGTGCCGGTGATCTTCGCGGCGGTGACGACCGCCGGGGGCTTGATCTTCACCGTGTACGACAACGGCCCGGAGACCGAGGGGCCGTACACCGCCGGGTCGGCCGGGGTGAACTCGGCCTTGAGCGAGTGGGTGCCGACGGCCAGCGAGCTGGTGCTCAGGGTGGCGGTGCCGCCGGAGACGATGACCGGGCTGCCGAGCTGGGTGGTGCCGTCGAGGAAGCGCACGGTGCCGGTCGCGGAGGCCGGGGTGACGGCCGCCGTCAGCTTCACCGACGTGCCCTGGACGACCGGGCTCACCGGGCTCGCCGTGAGCTTGGTCGTCGTGGCGGTGACGGTGACGGGCTCGGTGTCCTGGTACCTCGTGTTGGAGGTGAACCAGATCGACGCCGTGAAGTCGCCGAGGCTGGTGGGGTTGAACGCCGTACGGCAGGTGAGCGTGAAGTCGTAACGGCCCTGGAGCTCGGTGAAGCCCGCCTGGCTGGCGTAGTCCCGCATCGTAAACGTCAGCGGCACGATGAGGCCGCCGTTCGGCGCCTCCCCGTACGTACCGACAGGCGAGTTGCCCACCACGCCCAGGCCCTCGGGCGTGGCTTCGAAGCCCTTGCCCTTCACCGTCATGATGATGTTGGTCGCGTTGTCCGGGCAGGGACCCGAGGTGGTCAGGGTCATCCCGTCGGTGTCCGCGCCGGTCCTGGGAGCCACCTCCATCGTGCCGAGGACGTCGGCCCGGGCTCCGCCGGTGCCGAGCGCGAGCGAGCCGGCGGCGAGCAGGGACACGAGCGCGGCGGCCAGCGGTCTGCGTGCGGCCTTGAGGCGCTCGGTCGTGAAACGCGTCGTCGTGAAGCGCATGTTCTCTCTTCCGGCTCAGATGTCGGTCGTGTGGGTGGTGACGTCGAAGTCCTCGCGCGCGCGGGCGCGGCGGACGACGAGGACGCCTGCGAGGACCAGCGCGGCCGACACGGCGCCGAGCGCGCCCGCGTCGACACCGGTGGCCGCGAGCGAACCGTTGCCCGAACCGCCGCCGGACGCACCGCCGTTGACGTCGGTCGACACGTCCTGGGAGCCGCCGCCGTCGGTACCGCCGTCGGCCGCGGCCGTGTCGGTCGGGGTGGCGGTGTCCGTGGGCTCGCCGGTGTCCGTGGGCTCGCCGGTGTCGGTGGGCTCGCCCGTGTCGCTCGGGGTCGCGGAGTCCGAGGGCAGGGTGGTGTCCGAGGGGGTCGCGGACGGGGTGGCCGAGGTGGTGGTGCTCGGGGTGCTGCTCGGGGTGCTGCTCGGGCCGGCCGGGTCCGTGTCCTGGTACTTCGTGTTGGAGGTGAACCAGATCGACGCCGTGAAGTCGCCGAGGCTGGTGGGGTTGAACGCCGTACGGCAGGTGAGCGTGAAGTCGTAACGGCCCTCGAGCTTGCTGAAGCCCGCCTGGCTGGCGTAGTCCCGCATCGTAAACGTCAGCGGCACGATGAGGCCGCCGTTCGGCGCCTCCCCGTACGTACCGACAGGCGAGTTGCCCACCACGCCCAGGCCCTCGGGCGTGGCTTCGAAGCCCTTGCCCTTCACCGTCATGATGATGTTGGTCGCGTTGTCGGGGCACGGACCCGAGGTGGTCAGGGTCATCCCGTCGGTGTCCGCGCCGGTCTTGGGAGCCACCTCCATCGTGCCGGCGGACTCGGCGGCCGACGCCTGGGCGACGGTCACCGCGGAGACGAGCAGCCCCGCCGCGCCGCAGGCCGCGATCAACGTGCCGGCGCGGACGGTGGCCCTCCTGGACATCCGGGGTCGGTGAGGTGTGAAAGACACGGTGTTTCTCCCTTGGCAGTGGTTCAGGACGAGATGGCGAGGGCGTTCACTCGCCGGTGTCGGGCCGTGCGGCCCCGGCTCGGCGGCCGCGCGCCCAGAGGACGACGCCGGCGACGAGCGCCAGCAGACAGACGCTGAAGCCGCCCACCGCCCAGGCGGTGAGCGAGGAGTCGGTGGAGACCTCGGCGGCACCCGCGCGCGCCGGGTCGAGGGGTGCCGCGCCGGCCGCCGGGGCGGAGCCGCTGGGCGTCTGACCGGGCACGGGCAGGCCGTTGGGCTCGCCCTGCTGCTGTCCCTGCTGGCTGGGCTGCCCCGGAGCCGTGGTGGCCGTACCGCCTGTGGCCGGGGTGGACGCAGCGCTCGCCGCCGCCTTGGGCAGGGCGACCTTGGTGCCGTCCTGGTACGCGTTCTTCCGCTCGAAGTCCAGCGAGCCGGTGAAGTCCTTCAGGCTCGTCAGGTCGAAAGCGCCCTTCAGACAGCTGACGGTGAAGGTGTACTTGCCACGCAGGTCGGTGAACCCGGCGATGCTGGCGTAGTCCTTCATCGTGTAGATCAGCGGGATCACGAGGCCGCCGCCGGGCACCGTCTGGTAGATGGAGAGCGGCGCGTTGCCGACGACGATCTGTCCCTCGCGCGGGAAGCCGGCTCCCCTGACCCGGGCGATGACGTTGACGGTCTTCTTGGGGCAGGGCGCCTCGGCGGTGAGGTTGATGGGCTCGGTGTCGGTGCCCTTCGCGGGGGTGACGGCGAGACTGCCGCCGGTGGCGGCCTGCGCCTCGGTCGGGGTGCCCGCGAGGAGCGCGCCGGTGACCAGCAGCACCGCCGCGAGGCCGACCGCCTGCTTGGTACCGGACGTCTTGCGCGGTGAACGGGCGGACGGGGGCGCAGAGTTGCGGCGCCGACGGCGTCGTATCACCTCGAAGGTGACGATCGCGGCCAGCACGAGGACCAGGGCCAGCAGCGCCCACGGTACGGCGGTGAAGGCTTCGGTCTGGGTGACGCGGGGCAGGATGCGGAACTTGACATCGCCGCGCACCGGCTCGGGGTCCACCGTGACCGTGGTCGTGTCCCGGAATGCGGGGCGGACGCCGGTGGCCGACGTGCTCACCTGGATCGCGTCACCCGGCAGCAGCTCGGGGAGGTCGCGGACCTTCGTCGTCTTCGCGGTGCCGCCGAGGCCGTCGCGGACCCGGACCGACTGGTGGGCGGCGAGCCGTACGTTCCCGGTGTTGCGCAGGGTGTACGTCACGGTCGCGGAGCCGGAGCCGAAGGGGTTGGCCGTGCCGTGGTACGCGGTGTGCAGGTCCTCGACGGCGAGCCGGGCGGTGAGTTCACCGGTCACGCGGAGGTAGACGCGCGCGCCGACCCGCTGGTCGACGGCGACCCGGTCGCCCTTCTTGTCGGTGGCGGTGGCCGCGAGCGAGGCGACGATGCCGCCGACGTGGTCGCCGGGGGTCGCCTTCGCCGGAATGCTCAGGGTGAAGGGCACGATGACGCGGGAGCGGGGCGGGACCTTCACACGGCTCTTGCCGACCTTGATCCAGGAGCCGGCGTCCTTGGGCCGGTGCTTGGCCGGGAACAGGTCGAAGCCACCGTCGGCGGTGGTGAAGGCGTCCTGGGCGTACACCCTCAACGTGAGGGGTTTCTTGCCGTAGTTGAAGACCGCGATGTGGTCCGCGACGCGGGCGCCGGGAGTGGCGCCGTAGGAGAAGTTGGGCCGCGCGTCGGGCTTCTTCGCGGCCGAGGGCTGAACACCGAACGTCGTACGCCCCGTTCCTCCGGCCTCCGGTGCCGCGGCCGACGCGTGCGCGGCCGGCAGTACGGCGAGGAGACAGGCGGCCAGGACGGCGGCGATACGGCGGGCTGAGGTGGAGATCATGACGGGGTGTCCGTTCGAACGCGAGCGTGACCGGTACGGGCGGGGCTGGGGTCGAGCAGTGGTGAGCGGTTGTTGCGGGGAAGCACGGAGGTGGCCGGGACAGGCGGGGCGCCTGTCCCGGCCCGGGGCGGTCCTCAAAAGGGGTTGAGGATCCGTCCCGTCAGCCATCGGCCTGGATCAGATGGCCGTCAGGGTGAGGGTCGCCGTGTACGTACCGGCCACCGTGGAGGTCGGGACGTTGAAGGCCAGGTCGGCGCCGAGGTGGGCGGTGCCCAGACCGGTGCCGTTGGCCAGCGAACGGGAGGCCTTCAGGCCGGCCGCACCAGCGTCGGCGGGAGCGACACCGTTGGCAGCCGCGACCGCACCACCGGCGGTGACCGTCTGGGACGCGCCCTTGTCGACCACGTTCGGGGTCCAGCCGAGGTTCTGGCCGTTGATCGAGTGCGAACCGCCGTCGGAGAAGTCGGTCACCTGGCCGCTGACGGACCAACCGGGGTTGCCCGCGCGGGTGTCGGTCAGCGTGACCGGGTTGATCGCGCCGGCGGTGGTGAGCATGTCACCGTTGGCGTTCAGCTGCGGCGAGGGCAGCGTGACGTGCGGGTTGTCCACGCTGATGACCAGCGCACCCGCCTGGACGGTGGTGGTGATGTCCTCGGAGGCGGTGACGCCCTTGAAGGCACCGATCACGTACGGGACGGCGCCGGAGGTGGAGCCGAGGTACGCGTCGGGGTTCGTCGGGACGAACACGGCCGAGAAGGAGTGGTCACCCTCGGGCAGGCTGCTGGTGGAGAAGGAAGCCTGACCGGCGGCGACCGGGACGGTGCCCAGCGTGGTGGTGGTGCCGCCCACGGTGTCCTGGAACTTCACGGAACCGGCCGCGGCGGCCGGCGACACCGAGGCCGTCATGTTGACCGGGCTGAACTTGTCGGCCGTACCGGCCGGGGAGACGGCCAGCGCGGTGGTGGTCGCGGTCGCCGGGGCGGCCTCGACGGTGTAGGCGACCGCGCTGGACGTCGAGCCGTTGAACGCGGTGCTCGACGGGGTGAACGCGGCGGTCAGCGAGTGGCTGCCCGTGCCCAGGGCGCTCGTGGTGAGCTGGGCCTGGCCACCGGAGACGGTGACCGGGTTGCCCAGGGCCTGGCCGTTGTCCTTGAACTGGACCTGGCCGGCGGTACCCGCGGGGCCGACGGCGGCGGTCAGCGTCACCGGGGTGCCCGCGGTGACCGGGGCGTTCGGGGACACCGCGAGGGAGGTGGTGGTGTCGGTCTTCGACGCCGGGTCGGTGTTCTGGTACGTCGTGTTGGACGTGAACCAGATCGACGACGTGAAGTCACCCTGGCTGGTGCCGTTGAACGCCGTACGGCAGATGACCGTGAAGGTGTACTTGCCCTGCAGGACCGAGAAACCGGCCGTGTTGGCGTAGTCACGCATGGTCTGAATGAGCGGGATGATCATCCCGCCGTTGGCGTCGGTGTTGTAGGTGGTGATCGGCGAGTTGCCGACCACGCCCTGGCCCTCCACCGGGAAGCCCGAGCCGTTGACCAGCACCATGATGTTGGTCGCGGTGTCCGGGCAGGCACCCGACGTCGTGAGGCTGATGCCGGAGTCGTCGAAGCCGGTGGCCGGGTCGACCACGGCCGTACCGATCTCGGCGGCCGACGCGGAGGGCGCCATGATCATGCCGCCCGCCACCACGGCGACCAGGCTCGCAAGGCCGCCCGCCAGGGCCCGCGAGAGAGTCTTCTTCAGCACTGTCGTGCTCTCCTTCTACGAGGATCTCGAAGTCGTGCGGACGGTCAGGGGGTCTGCTTGCTGGTGTCGCCGCAGTTCGGGTTGGCCGCGAAGCCGTAGGTGTTGATCACCGAGGTCTGCTGGCAGATCAGGGAGTTGGAGCCGACGAAGACCTGGCTGTACGGCGCCGTGGCGATCTTGCTGGTCGGGATGACGTTGTAGACGTCGCGCTTCACACCGAAGTTGGAGTTGAGGACCGTCGGCGCGAGCCCGTCGATGGTGCCGAGGATGGCCCGTCCACGCAGGTCCGCGATGGTCTGCGAAGCCTGCGAGTTGTACTGGGCGATCGAGAACGGAACGATCGACTTGTCGTCGACGACGCGGCCGTCGTGCTCCTGGACCGGGTTGCCGTTCTTGGTGTCCTTGATGCAGGGGTAGACACCAGCGACCACGTCGGCGTCCGTGATGCCCATCTGGGACTCCCAGAAGCTACGGGTACCGGAACCGGCCTGCGGCAGAAGCACGTTGAGGTTGAAGTTCGGGCCGGTGCCCACGAAGTTGGGGTCGCAGTGGTAGATCGCCTTGAGGTCCGTCAGCGTCAGCTTGCGCGGCAGGGAGCCGGTGGGCGTGATCGCGTAGGTGACGGCGTCCACGGCGAACGGGACGTAGGTCAGGCCCGGGTTGGAGGCGGCCAGGTTGAGGCTGGAGGACCGGGAGAAGTCCAGGCAGCCGTCACCGGCTCCGCTGTTCGCCGCGAGCGAGTTCTGCAGCGCGGTGCGGCCGGCGCCGGAGCCGTTCGGGCGGGTCATGGTGCAACCCGGCTTGGCGACCGGGTCCTTGGTGGTGATGTTGGCCGTACCGACGGCGTTGTAGGAGCCGATCACCTTGGTGCCGTTGATGGTGATGACGTTCGCCAGGCCGTTCATCACATCCTGCGTGGTGTCGGAACCGACACCGGACAGCTGGCGGTACGTGGGCGTGCCGGACGGGTCGGCGGCGGCCTGCGTGACAGCAATGGTGCCGGTCAGCAGTCCGGCGAGGCCGACAGCGGCGACGCCTGCCATTCTCTTGTTCACGTGCGATACCTCTCGGGTTAGGCTTTCGCCGGGTGGTGCCCGGCGCGGTGTTACGGACAGTTCGTTGGCGCGGACCTGTCGTGGAGTCGGGTCTGGGCATCACCTCCCTCGGTTGCCGGGCGTTTTGTCCCTGGCGCGCCAGGCCGCGACGCCGGCCACGAGGCGCGGCACCGCCTTTGGCAGGACGGGGCCGCAGATCGCGGCGGCGAGGCCGGTGACCAGGGCGATCAGCAGGGCGTAGCGCACGGCGCCGAGCGCCCAGTCGGGTGTGTTCGGCAGCGCCTCGCCGGAGGCGGCGGGCGCGGTGGACGGGCTGCCGGCCGGGTTCGCGGACGCGGACGGGGAGGCGCTGTTGGCGCCGGCGCCCTTGCCTCCCGCCCCCGCACCGCCGGTCACTCCGGCGCCGCCGTCGGCGGAGCCGCCCAGGCCCGGTGTGCCTGCGCCGCCCGAGCTCTCGGAGCCACCTCCCGTACCGCCCGCCGTGTCCCCGCCGCCCGAGCCGGGCTGCGAGGCGCCGGCGCGGCTTGCGATGGCGTCGGCGGCCGCGCGGGTCTCGGCGCGGACCGAGGCGGGCAGCGCCGCGTAGCCCTCGGGCAGGGTGCCCGCCGCCACACCGGGCCGCTGTCCGTCGCCCACCGCGTACCGCAGCAGGGCCGCGTAGTCGTGGCCCTCCTGCTTGGTGAGCTTCTCGGGGACGGTGGCCGCGTAGGTGAGCATGCTCAGCGGGTAGGCGCCGGCGGACTTGGTGGCCGGGTCGGGCTCCTCCACTCCGGCGACCCCGCTCGGCTTCATCGCCGCCTGCCCGGCGAGCAGACTCGTCGTGCCGGGTGCCACGAAGCGGCCGGCGGCGTTCTGCAGCCGGGCCGTCACCAGGCCGTAGCGTGCGGCGGTCGCCGTGTCGGTGAGGGCGAGGACGGCCCGCTTGCCGGCGACCTGCGGCGGGTTCTTCTTGTAGGCGGGCGGCTGCGTGGTCGCGTCCCAGGTGGTGCGGGCCAGCGTGTCGCCACGCGCCGCGGAACGGGCGGCGGTGTGCAGGTCGTTGGCGTACGGGTGCTTGTCCTGGATGCACAGCGGGTTGTCGGGGTGGTCCGCGAACTGCTGGCAGAACGGGTCGCTCTTCGGGAACTCCTCCCGCGGCAGCGACATGTTCTTGTAGTTCGGGTTGACCTTCATGCCCGCGAAGCCAGGATCGCCGTAGCGGCCCTCGTTGTCGGGGGTGCCGTCGAGGAACTCCCGGGCCGCCGGGTCGCTGTCCACCCACTTCCACAGCTGCCACGCCGAGTCGGACAGCGCCTCGGGCACGATCACGTCACCGAGTGCGCCACCGAAGTCGAGGTCCTGGTAGCCGGGGTTGTACTTGAGGAACTCCGGGTCGCGGGCAAGGTTGAAGGGGTTGCCCTCGGTGCTCTTCGCGAAGCGCGAGTTGCCGTCCTGGTACGACTCGGTGAGCAGCTTGGCGACCAGGCGCGGGGTGAGGTCGAGCGAGGTCAGCCGGGCTCCGTCACGCGCTCTGACCGAGTCGGGCGCGCTGAAGCCGGCCTGGCTCTCGATGAAGAAGCCGAAGGTCAGGCCGGACAGGGCCACGGGCGCGTAGACGGGCCGCTGGTCGGCCGGGACCTGGTCGCCGGTGGCGGGGCGGCCGAGGAAGACCATGCCGGGTGTGCCGGAGACCAGCTTGGCGCGGGCGGTGTCGTCGGTGATCTGCGCGTAGCTGTAGATCGTCTTGCTCTTGGACTGGCACAGGGCGGGCTGCCAGCGGATGACGGCCTCGGCGGCCATCTCGTTGCCGAGGGTGCTGCGCTCGTCGGCGCCGAGCGGGCAGAAGTTGCCCATCGGTTCGAAGCTCAGCGGTACGACGAGACGCTGCTTCCAGTTGCTCGCGCTGAGCGGTGACGACTGGAGCATTCCGCTGGCCTGCTCGGTGTACGAGGAGCCGTCCACCTCGGTCTCGCCGCGCGGGACGACGACCAGCCAGCACTTACGGCCCGACGTCGCTCCGGAGGTCCCGTCGGGTACCTCGCCGCAGCCGAGGCCGGGTGCCTCGATGCCTGTCTGGGCCTCGAAGTAGACCTCGCCGGTGCCGTCGGGGCCGGTGCGGGCGTAGGGGACCTCGTTGGTCGTGTTGACGTCGTAGAAATCGTTCCAGTTCCCCGGCTGGCTCACGTCGTTGGTGACCGAGTGGAACGGGACGTACGAGTTGCCCGTCTTGGTGGGCGGCGGCAGCTTCTGCTCGCCGTCCTCCAGCGAGCCGTAGTTCAGCTGCCGGGTGTTGGTGTACGCGCCTGCGGCCTGGCTGCCGGTGCCCGCGCCCAGCGCGGAGGAGCCGCCGAACTGGCACTGCTCGGGGTCGGGTCCGGACTTGCCGTCGCCCCAGCACTGCATGATCTGCAGGTAGTTGGCGGCGTAGGTGGTGTCGGAGATCGTGGGGGCGGCGCCCTTCCAGGTGACCTTGAGGACCTGGTTGACCAGGTCCCTGGTCTGACTGACAGTCACCTTCAGGTTCGCGTAAGGGCCTTGGCCGGAGACCGTCACCGCCGAATTGGCACTGGCGGCCTCGGCGGGCCGGGGTGCCGAGACGAGCACGGCGGTGCCGATCATCGCCAGCAGGGCCAGGGCGACCGCGGCGGACGTGGTGACGAAGCGGCGCAGCGCGGCGATCACGACTTGCCCCGCTTCAGCCGGCGGGTGAGCAGCGGGGGCCCGACCGTGAGCGCCAGCAGCAGAACGCCGGCCACGGTCATCAGCGCCGTCCGCGAGCCACTGCTGATGCTCCGGGAGGTGTTGACGGGTACGGCGAAGGCGTCCGAGCCAGTGCCGTCGCCGGAGCCGCCCGAGGCGCCGTTCGCCCCGATGACCTGTCCGGTGTCCGGGTCGATCGTGGTACCGCCGGTCGTGCCGGCGCCGCCGGAGGCTCCGCCGGCGCCGGCGGCTCCGCCCGATCCCGCGCCGCCGGACCCGGCGCCGCCGGACCCGCCGGACGATCCGCCCCCGCCGGAGGCCGAGCCACCGCCCGAGCCACCGCCCGAGCCGCCGCCGGACGATCCGGCTCCGCCGGAGCTGCCCCCGACGTTGGTCGACTGCTTCGCCCCGCCCGTGCCGGTCGCGCACTGGGACGTGCCCTGCTTGTCACAGGCCGGCGGGTAAGGGGCTGTCTTGGCAAGGGTGTTGGTGCCGTCGCTGGAGAAGGTCGGGTTGTGGCAGTCCTTGATGTTGATCTTCTCGACGTCGACGCCGGGGATCCTGCGGACCTGGTCCAGTGCGGCCTGCACGAGGTTGATGGGCAGCGGCGAGTAGCCGAGGTTGTCCACGTGCTGCTGGCCCTGGCACAGGAAGTAGTACGCGAACGCGCCGAGTGTCTTGCCCTTCTGGGCGTTGAAGTTCGACTCCAGCTTGGTCGGGATGATCATGTAGCTGTAGCTGGAGAGCGGATAGGCGCGCGCGTCCCGGTCGTTGTAGACGTCGTCGAGGATCTGCGTCAGATAACTCGGTGAGGAGGAGTCATTGTTGATCCGCGCCTTCAGCAGCGACACCGCCACGTTCTTCGCGGTCGGTTCGACGTAGTACCCGGCCTTGTTGAGCACCTTGGCGACCGGGAAACCGGTCGTGTACACCGCGTACGAGTACTCGACGTAGGTGATGGTTCCGACATTGCCCGCCTGGGCGACATAGCCGGAGACGCCGTTCGAGCCGGCCTGGGAGACGAAGCCGCTGCCGGACACGACCGGGAAGTTGGACGTCGTCCCGCAGGGGGTGCTGCGGCCCGCGCGACGGCAGTAGGCGTCCCACATCCCCGGGTACTGCTTGCTCATCCAGGTGGTGAGCTGGGCGGTCGTACCGGAGCCGTCGGAGCGCACCACGGGGACGACCCTGCGGGCCGGCAGCGCGGCGGCGAGCGCGGGGTTGTCGGCCTTGATGGCCGGGTCGTTCCAGGTCTTGATCTGCCCGGTGAAGATCTTGGCGATGACGTCGCCCGACAGCCGCAGGTTGGTCACCCGCTTGTTGCCGATGGTGAGGTTGTACATGAACGACGTACCGCCGGCCACGATCGGCATGTACGCGTACTTGCGGGACGGTGCCGAGTCGACGACGCCCGAGTCCTTGACGCCGTACGGGATTTCGGAGACGGCGTAGTCCACGGTGCCGTTACGGAACTGGTTACGGCCGTCCGACGAGCCCGTGCCGTTGTAGTTCACGGTCATGCCGTACTGCTTGACGTTGGCACGCCACTGGTCGAGCGCGTTCTGGCTCCAGGTGGACCCGGCACCCGAGATCGGCACGTACGTCGCGGCCGAGGCCGGGGCGGCGCCGAACAGGAGGGCGGCCAAGAGGACAAGAGCCGTGAGGACTCTCGGGCGAGCGAGCGGTGCCGGAGGCGATCCGGGCATGACAGGTGACTCCTGGTCGGTTGGGTGCGTGCGGGCCGGGGTGGTCGGAGCGGCTATTCGGAGCCTGGGGCGACGGTGGGTGTGACTGCCGGGGTGACGCCGGGCCTGAACCGGTCGCGCCGGCCCATGCGTTCGGCATCGCGCCGCGAGGCCTGCACACGCCGGTGACGCTGGTTGCGGGTCAGCTCGCCGGGGCCGCGGCCGCCGATCACACGCGCGAGCACGAACAGCAGCAGGACGAGCGCCATCAGCAGGGCGGCGGAGCCGAATCCCCGGGCGATGTAGGCGGGTTGGGGGGAACGCACCAGATCGAACGTGGCCAGCGGCAGCGAGATCTGCGAATCGTGGAGCGGGTCGGCGTTGAATCCGGAGTTGACCCCGGAGGTGAGCAGCACCGGCGAGGTCTCGCCGATGCCGCGGGCGGTGCCCAGGATCACGGCGGTGGTCAGCCCGGAGCGCGCGGTGGGCAGGATCACCGTCCACACCGTGCGCCACTTGCTCGCACCGAGGGCGTACGACGCCTCGCGCAGCGAGCCCGGCACCAGCCGGACGACCACGTCGGCGGCGCGGATGATGATGGGCAGCATCATCACGCCGAGCGCCAGCGAGGCGGCGAACCCGGACTTGTCGATGCCGAGGATGAGGATCACGGTGGCGTAGATGAACAGACCGGCCACGATCGACGGGAGCGCCGTCATCGCCTCGACGATCGTCCGTACGAAACGCGCGTAGCGTCCGGGCACTTCATTGAGGAACACGGCGCACGCGAGTCCCAACGGAACGGTGATCACCAGGGAGATGGTGATCTGCTCCAGGGTGCCGATGATCGCGTGCGCCATACCGCCCTTGCTCAGCGGCTGCAGCGGGCCGGTGCTGGACATGTCCTCGGTGAAGAAGTTGAGGTGCACCAGCGAGGACTTGCCGCGCCACAGGGTGTACACCACCACCATCACCAGCGCGGCCAGCAGCAGCAGGCCGAGGCTCTGCCACAGGACGGCGGCGACCTTGTCCCGCACGGCCACGCTGTTCTCGTCGAAGGAGACGAGTACGGCGTACAGACCGACGAAGAGCAGGTACGCCACGACGACGAAGCCCAGGATCGCGTCGAACGGAGCGATCCAGACGAACAGCAGCGTGGTCAGCGAGAGCGAGCCGACGGCCGCGCCCACCAGGGCGAGCACGTCGGAGGCGTGCACGGTCGACGTGTTGCGGCGGACCTCGGGCGTGTCGTCCCGGTCCTCGAGAGCGGGCCGTACGGTCTGCCCGGCCGGCCGCTCCTTCAGGAGGTCGGTGGTCATGCTCAGGCCTCCGTTCCGGCGCCCGACCGGCCGCGGGCGGCGATCGAGGACGCGATGAAGTTCACGACGAGGGTCATCAGGAAGAGCGCGAGACCCGCGGCCATCAGGGCCGACATGCCGAAGTCGCTCGCGGAGCCGTAGCGCAGCGCGATCAGCGAGGACACCGAATTGGTGCCGTTCTGCAGGATGTGCGGCTGCACGGCGAAGACCGGCGAGATGATCATGTAGATGGCGATCGTCTCGCCCAGCGCGCGGCCGAGGCCCAGCATGGTGCCGCCGATCACACCGCCCCGGCCGTACGGCAGGACGACCGACCGGATCATGCCCCACCGGGTCGCACCGAGCGCCAGGGCGCCCTCGCGCTCACCGGCCGGCGCCTGCGAGAAGGTCTCCCGCATCACCGAGCAGGCGATGGGCGTGACCATCAGCGCGACGACGATGCCGGCGATGAACGTGGAGGACGTGTAGACCGTATTGGACTGCAGCGGGTCGTGCGGGTCGGCGCCGTCGACCTTGAAGATCGGGATCCAGGAGAAGTACGTGGAGATCCAGCGCGAGAGCCCGACGACGTGCGCCTGCAGGAAGAAGGCGCCCCACAGTCCGAACACCACACTCGGCACGGCGGCCATCAGGTCTACCAGGCTGATCAGGGTCCGCTTCAGCTTCCGCGGCGCGTACTCCGAGATGTACAGCGCGGTGCCCAGCGCCAGCGGCAGGGCGAGGACGATCGCCGTCACACCGATCAGCACCGTGCCGGTGATGACGGCGGCGATACCGAAGTGGTGGGAGTCCGGCTCCCAGGCGGAGGTGGTGAGGAAGGAGAACTTCGCCACGCCCAGCGCCTGCGACGCGCGGTAGGTAAGGAAGACACCGACCAGCAGCATGATCGCCAGCACGATGGCGCCGCTGGCGCCGAGCGTCGTGTGGAAGACACGGTCCACGGGCTCGACACGGCCGCGCGGCGTACGCCTCGCCTCGTCGTCGCGGAGGTCCTGCGGCTCGGGTGCGGAGGGTTGCCCGAGTCCGGGCGTTGCCACGCTCATCGCACACCGGTCCCGGTGCCGGCACGGTCACGGACACCGTTGCCATCGTCGCCCTTGCCGTCACCGTCAGCGGCTGCGGGACGCCGAGCGACCTCCGGCTTCACCTTCGGCGCGCCGGGGGCCGGCGTGGGGCGCGCGACGGCGCCGGATGCGGGCGTGGCGCGAGCGGTGGTCCGCCCGGCGCCGTACGGTCGCGTCCCGCCGATCTCGTCCGCCGCGCCCGACCCGCCCGCCGCGCGCGTCCTGTGCGGCGCGGGCTCGGTCAGCTCGGCCACCGGGACCGCGTTCAGGAACTGCCCGAGGTTGTACTGGCAGTCGCGCTGGCGCTGGTACGCCCGTCCGGCGACCGCGGCCGCGCGGCCGTCTATCTCCACACGCCAGCTCCAGCCCCCCGCCGAATCCGTCGTGCTCAGCAGCACCTTGGCGTCCGCGATGCGCTCACGCAGCCGCAGCACCGCGGCCCGGCACTCCGCGAAGCCGTCGTACGACTCGGCACTGCGGCCCAGTTCACGGTGGTTCGATCCGACGAGCCGCCAGCCGACCGCTCCTTCGTCCCGCCCAGGTCTCTGCCCAGCCCCCCGCACCATGTACAGGAAACGTGAAGGAACCATAGAAACCACCCCCCTCTCCCCACTCGTGCCGCGGCTGATTTACGTCACCTGCGGCGGAGAATCGCCCAAAGCGCACTGAGAGTCGCGGACCTGTGTGCGAGCTGTATCCACAATTGAGTGAAGGCCGAACGGATGCCAAATGAACGGCAGGGTTTGGCGTTTTGGGCGACAGGCCACCCCTCAAAGACACCAAAAAGCCCCTCCACGTGGGAGGGGCTTTCGTACGGCGGACGTTCGGCGGTTACTTCTCGGACACGCGTCGGACGCGCGTAGGTGCGAACTAGTACGCGATCGAGATGTGCGCGCGGGGATACGCGTGGCGCTCGATCTCGTCGACGACCGCGAGCGCGAAGTCGGCGCCGGAGATCTCCGAACCGCCCTGCTCGTCGAAGAGGGCGACCTCCCCGCCGAGGCGGTACGTCCCGGTCCGCTCGCCGGCGGCCCAGGAGCCGTAACCGCCGGCGGGCGAGACGAGGGTCCAGTCGAGCGCGTCGGGCGCGGAGTCCATGAGCCATGCGCGGATCGCGTCCATGTCACGCGATTCCGCCTGGAACCGCTCCGGTACGTCCCCTTCGGCGAACCGGGGCCGGCCGGGCGCGGGCCGCAGCGAGGAGAACCCGCCGATGACGATCATCCGGACCCCGGCACCGACGGCGGCACCCGCGAGGTCCTGGTAGAGGCCGGGCAACCGGCCCACCAGATCACCGCGTGGCGACAGCGCCGCGACCACGACATCCTGGCCGGTGATCAGCTTCGCGGCGTCCTCGGCGGCGCCGTGCCGGTACGTCACCTTGGCGACCGGCGCGGCGGGCGCGGACCGGGAGTACGACGTCACCGAGTGGCCGCGTGCGACGGCCTCTGCAGCGATGTTGGCGCCGGTGTAACCGGTTCCGCCGATGATCAGGATCTTGCTCACGACGACTCCCCGCTGGGTGGCGGTCAGCGCCAGCCGAGGGCCGGCGCGACGTGGGTGAGGATGCTGTCCAGTACATGAGTGTTGTAGTCGACGCCGAGCTGGTTGGGCACGGTCAGCAGCAGCGTGTCGGCCTCCTGGATCGCCTCGTCCTCGGCCAGCTGCTTGACGAGGACGTCGGGCTCGGCGGCGTACGTACGGCCGAAGATCGCCCGCGTGTCGGCGTCGATGTAGCCGACGTGGTCGCTGCTGTCGCTGTCGCGGCCGAAGTACGCGCGGTCCCGGTCGTCGGTGAGCGCGAAGATGCTGCGCGACACGGAGACACGCGGCTCGCGCTTCCAGCCGGCCTCGGCCCAGGCCTCACGGAACGCCCGGATCTGCGCCGCCTGCTGGACATGGAAGGGCGCGCCGCCCTCGTCGTCCTTGAGGGTCGAGCTCATCAGGTTCATACCGAGCTTGGCGGCCCAGGCGGCGGTGGCGTTGGAGCCGGCGCCCCACCAGATGCGCTCGCGCAGCCCTTCGGAGTACGGCTCGATACGCAGCAGCCCCGGCGGGTTGGCGAACATCGGCTGCGGGTTCGGCTCGGCGAACCCCTTGCCCTGGAGCACGGTCAGCAGCACCTCGGTGTGCGTACGAGCCATGTCGGCATCGCTCTCACCCTCACTCGGCCCGTACCCGAAGTACCGCCACCCGTCGATGACCTGCTCCGGTGACCCACGGCTGATGCCGAGCTGAAGCCTGCCGCCGGAGATGAGGTCGGCGGCGCCGGCGTCCTCGGCCATGTACATGGGGTTCTCGTAGCGCATGTCGATCACGCCGGTGCCGATCTCGATGCGCGAGGTCTTGGCACCGACGGCGGCGAGAAGCGGAAACGGCGACCCGAGCTGCTGGGCGAAGTGGTGCACACGGAAGTAGGCGCCGTCGGCACCGAGCTCCTCGGCCGCCACGGCCAGGTCGATGGACTGCAACAGGGTGTCCGAGGCCGTCCTGGTCTGGGAGTGCCTGGTGTCGGACCAGTGGCCGAAGGAGAGGAATCCGATGCGTTTCATGCACCTGTGAACGACGGACGTAACTAATTGATTCCTCAACTACCGACGAAGTCGATGGGTTATTGCTGGTAGGCGGCGCGTACGGCTGCAGATCCGCGTAGGACCTGCAGCCCCGGCGCTACTGGGTGATCGCGGGCCATGCGCTCTGGACGTGCCCCATGACGTCGGCCACCGGGCGCAGACCTACGGCTACGCGCCGGACGCCCGCCTGATGAGGTCGGCGACCGCGTCGGGCTTGGACAGATACACGGAGTGGCTTCCGGGGACCTCCACGGTCGTCGCCCCGATGCGCTCGGACATCGCCCGCTGCGCCGGCGGAGGGATCATGCGGTCGTCGGTGGCCACGAGGTACCAGCTCGGCTTGGTCCGCCAGGCAGGCCGGGACGCGGCCCCGTTGAGAGCATCGACGCCCCAGGGGACCTGGGAATCGGCCATGAAGGCCGCCAGGTCGGCCGGAACGTCCGCGGCGAACGAGGCGGCGAACTTGTCCCGGTCCAGGAACAGGAAGCCGTCCCGCGGCGGCAGGATCGGCGGCACCGGGGCACCGGGCGGCGGGTCGGCGATGAGGCTGCTCACCGACTCGCCCTTGTCCGGGGCGAACGCCGCGATGTAGACGAGGCCGGACACCTTCTCGTGGTTGCCGGCCTCCGTGATCACGACGCCGCCGTAGGAGTGCCCGACCAGGACGGCCGGCCCGTCCAGGGCGTCGAGGACCTGGTGTGTCGCGGCGACGTCACCGTCGAGGGACAGCGTCGGGTTCTGCACGATGCTGACGCGGTAGCCCTCGCTGCTCAGCAGGTCGTACACCCCCTGCCACCCGGAACCGTCCACGAAACCGCCATGGACCAGGACGACGTTCTTGGACTGCGCGTTCTCACTCATCATCTCTCCTGGATTGATCGGACTGATGAGGTCACGTGAATGACGCTAGAAGTGACGGCGACCTCGCCGATTCCGTCATGTGACGTAGTTCAGGAAGAGGAGGGGACTAACTTTCCTGCAGCTGGTCGAGCGCGTCGCGCAGGGCGGCTCGGGAGGTCACTCCGAGCTTGGGGAAGAGCTGGTAGAGATGGGTGGAGACGGTTCGCGGTGAGAGGAACAGACGCTCTCCGATCTCCTTGTTGGTAAGACCGGCGGCAGCGAGTTTCGCGATCTCCCACTGCTGGGGCGTCAGGGGGATTCCCGAGGACGGCGCACTGCCCTCTCTGTGGACACCGGTGGCGCGCAGTTCCTGGGCCGCACGACCGGCCCAGGGGGCCGCGCCGAGTCGCTGGAACGTGTCCACCGCGGCGGCCAGGTGGAGCCGGGCCTCGGTGGTGGCTTTGACGCGGCGCAGGTGCTCCCCGTAGTAAAGCTGGACCCGCGCCATATCGAACGGCCAACGCTCGGCCTCGGGCACGGCCAGCGCCTGCTCGAACCAGGTGCTCTCACCGCTGTCGGCGCAGAGGCCGGTGGAGGCGAGCAGCAGCGTCTTCAGTCTCGGTGAGATGGCGTCGAGGCCGGCCTTGCGGGCGGCGGCAACGTGCGCCTGGGCTTCGCTGCGGCGGCCGGTGCGCACGGCGGCTTCCGTGAGGTCCATCAGCAGCCACAGAGCGTGCGGTACGAACGCCGGAAAGACACCGCAGGGAGCGACAGTCGTTGCCTGTTGGTAGGCCTCCTCGAATGCTCCGCGGCCGAGCGCCGCCAGGGTCCGCGCGTGCGCGGCGTAGAAGCGCACGACACCGGCACGCCGCGGTCCGGCCCACTGGTCCATTTCGTCGGTCAGGGTGTCGGTGGCGGCGTAGTCGCCGCGGAGCGCGGCCCGAGCAGCACGAAGGAAGCTCCCGGGCCAGGCCAGCATCGGGTAGCCGTAGTCCTGACAAAAGGCCAGCCCTTCGTTGGCCAGGCGGTTCAGCTGCTCCCATTGCCCGGCATGCAGCGCGTGGTTGCCGAGCAGGAAGAGCGCCTCGATCGCCGGCGCGACCGCCTCCCCTTTACGCCCGGCCTCGACTACCCGTGTGAGCGCCTCGGTGCAGCCGCCGAGCCGGTCGACATAGGCGGACGCGATGCCGACCCGAACGATCTTGATGGGGTCGGAGTCGTAGGCGAGTTCGGCGATGGCCCCATCGAGCTGCTCCAGGTGGCGAGGCACGCAGCGGACCGGATCTGCGAAGGTCGCCCTCGTGATGGCCAGGATGCCCGGGTCGGCGGCGAACTTCTTCAGCGCGGTATCCAGCGGCTGCCACAACTCCGGTCGGCCGCCGAAGAAGCAGACCAGCAGCAGCGTGTGGAGTGCCTCGCCGAGGGTTGAATCCTGGGGCTCGTACGGTGCGGGCTGCATGGCAACGGCGGAGCTGAGCAGTCGGTGCGCGATGTCGATGTCGCCTGATTCGTTGAGCAGATAGACGGAGCTCGCAACGGCTGCGGCCAGGGGCCCGGGGCCGGGTGCCGCCCGGTGTGCGTGGTGGAGCAGCCGCGGGACTTCGTGGAGGTCTCCCGTGATGTTGGCGCCGAGGTACGCCGCCTCTGCCAGCCTGCGGGCACGCTGTGCACCGTCAGGGCTCAGGTCCGCGGCACGCAGCAGCGACGCGATCGCGACGGCGCCGTCGCCACGGCGGCTCATACTGTGCGCGGCCCGCTCCAGCAGCGCGGCCACTTCCTCGTCGGGAACCACGGTGGCCTGACCGAGATGCCAGGCCTGCCGCTCGGGCTGAGCGGACAGGGGGCGGGCAAGAGCAAGGTGCGCACTGCGGCGCTGATCGCTCGTGGACAGGTCGACCACGGCCGCGCGGGTCAGTGGATGACGGAACGTCAGGTGTCCGGCGCGGTCGTCGATCCGTATCAGCTGAGCGCGCTCGGCAGGCCCGAGTTGCTTGAGACTGCACCGGCCCGCCACGGCGGCCTGCAGAACGTGCAGGTCTCCGGTGCCCTCAAGGGCGGCGAGCAACAGCAGGTACCGCGTGACCGCCGGAAGGGCGTTGATGCGCGAGGCGAACGCCGCCTGCAGACGGTTGCTCAGGGGCAGGTGCCCGGGCAGTGCTTCCGACGCCCTGCGCTGTGAATCGCTCAGGGACACGGGCAGCTCGAGCAAGGCCAGGGGGTTGCCCTGCGCCTCCGCCATCAGGCGTTGCCGGACCCGGGGAGCCAGCGCCGGGTAACTGCTGACCAGCAGCGTGTCGGCGGCCTGGTCGCCCAGCGGCTCGAGGACGTGAACGGGAAGGCCCGCGTGGTCGAAGAAGCTGTCCGCCCCCGGTCGCTCCGCACAGAGCAGGCCGACCTTCGTACCCAGCAGTCGACGGGCCACCCATCCCAGGACCACTGTGCTGGTGGGATCCATCCACTGCAGATCGTCGATGATCAGCAACAACGGGTGCTCGCATGTCAGTTGCCTCAGGAGCGCGAGGAGCGCCCGAGCCACTGCCTGGTGGGCGGGCGCCGGACCGCTGCCCTGCCCCAGGGCGACCGTCAGCGCCTCTTTGTGCACCTGGCTGAGTGCGTCGGCCTCGCTCATCACCGGCTGGAGGAGTTGTTGGAGACCGCTGAAACTGATGTGGGCTTCGAACTGCACCCCTGTTGCGTGCAAGGCAGGGATGGCGGCGGCCGCCGCTCGGCGCGCGGCCGCGGCGAGCAGCGCGGTCTTCCCCACCCCCGGCTCCCCGGAGATCAGCAGCGTGCCGCCGACAGCCGAGATGCCTTTGAGGAAGGAGTCGATGCGCCGCAGGTCAGCCTCACGGCCGACCAACGCCTCACCCGGATCGTCGCGAGCGATCGGATACTGCTCGTCCCCCGGAGGTTCCTGTTCTCCAGTCTCCGTCGTCAGGTGCGTGGCCACGCCGCCCCTCTTCTCCGAAGCTGTCGTGCTCCACCGCCTCGGGCCGGCCGCGCGGGCGCGCCAGAGCTGGGTAGGCGCGCCGTTCGGGCCTCCTGCCTCTGGTGGAAGGGATGTGATCAGCTTGTGGCGACGGGGGCGTCCGCCGCTTCTGTCAGAAGACCTGACTTGGGGCGGCCCGCAAGGGCCCGGCTTCGCGCGCCGCCCTGCCCTGCTGGTTGCCGCCAGCCGCCTCATCAGAACCGGAGTGCGCTCACGCCTGGCGCAGGAAGCGTGCTCCTACCGGGCTAGACGAAGTCCCGTAGCTGGAAGCGTGAGGTGACACCGAGCTTGGGGAACGCCCGATTGAGGTGGAAGCCGACGGTGCGGGGGGACAGGAACAGGCGGGCCGCGATCTCCTTGTTGGACAACCCTTGAGCGGCGAGCTGAACGATGGCCAGTTGCTGAGGGGTGAGTTCCATGGTCGCGTCCTGATGGCGCGCCTCGGCAGTGTCGACACCGGTGGCCCGCAACTCCGCGGCCGTGCGGGTACCCCAGGGGGTCGCCCCGAGGCCTTGGAAGAGCTCCAGTGCTTCGTTCAGCGGAACACGGGCGTCGGCCGGCCGCTGACGGCGGCGCAGCCACTCACCCAAGTCGGCCAGAGCGAGGGCGCGTTCGAAGGGCCACTGGTCGCCGCCCGGGTTGAACGCCGCCTCACGGAGAAGATCTTCGGCGTGTGCGGCTTCGTCGGCCAGAATGCCTCGGGCTCGGCACAGGATGAGATGCAGCCTCAACGATGTCTTGGCGGGCAGTTGCCCCATCGCTGCGTCGAGCGTGGCCTGCGCCTCCTTGGACCGGCCGATGCGTACGGCACTCGCCGCGAGGTCGGCGAGTCCATGGAAGGAGCTGTGGAAGTGCAAGGGGCTGCCGTCGCGGTGGAAGAGTCGGCTGAGGTGGAAGTAGGCGGCGTGGTGATCGCCTTCGGCGAGTGCGGCCAGCGCGCTCGCCTGGCGGGCGCGCACCTCGAAGGTGCGTGTTCCTCGCAGGTCGAAATCGTGGGTGGCGTCGGCGAGCGTCTGCCTGGCGCGTCGGCTGTCCCCGCGAACGGCGGCGAGGGCGCCGGCGAGAATCTGATTGCTGACTGTGGCGAGCTCCAGCCCGCCGGCGGCGGCTGCGCGCTCGGCCTCGCCCACCCCCGCGAGGGCGGCCGGCCAGCGACCGGCCTCGAACAGGGCCATCGCGTAAGCGGAGGCGACGGTGGCGTTCCCTCCCGCAGTGGATGCCTGGCGGTAGATCTCGAGCATGGTGCCGAGCAGTTGCACGGCCATCTCGGTCTCGTCCAACGCCCACGCTGCGGCACCCAGCATCGACCACGCCCCGAGCGGCTTGTCGTCCTGGGAGGCTGCGTGGCGAAGGTGAGCAAGAGCTTCGTCGCGCGAACCAAGCGGGTCACAGCCGCCGAGGATCCACGTCGTGCAGGCGTTCGGAGCGTGGGGCGAAAGACGCCGGTAGCGGTCCAGGATGGCTTCGCGGAAGCGGGCGTCACCGCTGGTGTAGGCAACCATCGCCGCGGTTCCGAGCGCGTCGAAGACCGATTCAGGTCGGGTGGTCGCCCAGGCATCGGCCGCCGCCATCAGCCGGTCCATCGCTTCGTCGTGCCGGCTGGTCAGAGCCAAGGCCCAGCCGGCATACAAATCGGCCTCCGCACGAGCATCGGCGGTGTCGGCGTCGGCGGCCACAGCGGAAGTCAGCTCTGCCACCCAGCGCGGATGGCCGGCGGACATCGCGAACTCGGCAGCAGCGTTGAGGCGGCGTACACGGTCATCCGTGCGAGGGCTGAGCTGAGCGGCCCGCTCCAAGGTCATCGCGGCTGCCGCGTAGCCGCCTCGGCGGCGGGCACGTTCCGCAGTGGCCTCGAGGGCGTCGGCAACGGCTTCGTCCGCGGTGACCGTGGCGGCGGCACGGTGCCAGGCCCGGCGGTCCTCGTCGAGGTCGGGTACCGCCGCGATCAGTCGGTGTGCCTGGCACCGCTGGTCGAAGGGGGCGGCGGCCAGGACGGCGGATCGGACCAAGGGGTGTCGGAACCTGATCACTCCCTGGTGCAGGGTGAGCAGCCCGGCTTTCTCCGCCGCGGACCAGGCATCGTCCGCGGCCCGTGCGACCTGCGTCTGGCCGGCGAGGACGAGAGCTGCTCCCGGGGCGGGCGCGGTCGCGTCGTTGTCGTACGCATCTTGAGAGTCGGGCAGGCGGACATCGCCGAGGATCTCTGCCATGGCGGCCATGTCGGGCAGGTCGGCGACCGCGGCAAGCAGGAGCAGACGGCGCGTGGGCTCCGGCAGGGCAGCGAGGTCCGCGGCGAAGAGCTGTTCCAGGCGCTCGGTGAGCGGGAGTTCCAGGCCTACCTGCTCCTCGCTGAGCGAGCGAGTGGCTGCCGCGCGTGCGAGCTCGACCAGGGCGAGCGGGTTGCCACCGGCCTGCCGCATCACCTGTCGGCGGGTTCGGCCCTGCGGCGGCACAGCAAGGGATTCGAGCAGGCGTGCGGCCTGGACGTCGTCGAGGTCTTCCAGCCGATGACGTGTGCTCTGGCGCATCCAGCTTGGCGGCAGTCCTGCTGGGCGGGACGCGAGGAGGAAGCCGACGGGCTCGCCTTGGAGGCGTCGGGCGCACAGGCTCAGGAGGTCCTGGGTGGACTGGTCAAGCCACTGGAGGTCATCGATGATCACAAGGAGCGGCCCTGGCTCAGCCCACCGGGACAGAACGCGTAGCAGGGCTCCGGCCAGAGCGAGAGTTCCTCCAGCGGCCGCCTCTCCCCCGCGCAGGGCGGCTTCGAGGACCGGCCGGTCCTCGGCATCGATGTCGGCCAGGGCGCTGTGCCGCGGTTGCAGGAGCGTGTCGAATCCGCTGAAGGCGAGACCGGCCTCCTCGGGGCGGCCGACGACCCAACGGGTCTGCCCGCCTTGGTCGTTGACGCGCCTGGCCGCAACCTCCAGAAGCGAGGTCTTGCCGATGCCTGGCTCGCCCAGCAGCAGCAGAGTGCGCTCGGCCGCCCCGGCTTCGGGTCCTGACGCATCGGTCGACAACTCTCCGCGCAGGCGATCAAGAAGGGTGTCGATGGCGTTCAAGGTCTGATCCCGGCCGAGCAGCCTTGTCTGGACCGGCGACATCGGACCCCCTACGCGTCGTTCTCCCCCCGCGGCCGACGAGGCCAACCCTAACGCGACTCGACCAGTCGGGGACCGATGCAGCAGCCGCCCGACCTGCCGGCCGATGCCCTCCATCAGGACTCCAGCCATGCCCGGGCGAGTAGGCCAGGCGCACGGAGCCGGTGGACTTGTTCACCTCGAAGGACTTGACGACCTTGGTGTGGGGTGTGGTGAAGGTGTCCTTGTCGGAGACCGGGCCGGTGACGTCGCCCTGGATGACGTCCACGCGGGGAGTCTGAGCTCGCGACAAGGTCTCCTGTGCGGTCGGTTCCGGCGCGGTCTTCACGGGCCGCGATGCTCGCAGCGGCCAGGCGGCGGATCTGCACGCTCCGCCACGATGAAGGCTTGGGCGCCATGCCACGTTTAGGCTCCCGGGCCGGCCTTCGTCTTGCGAGCAGGAGCAGACCCGTCACGGGGGCTACCGAGCCTGCCCCTGCACGCTGGCGCCCACATACCCCCTCGACGGAGTGGCAGGCGCCTCACACTCGTCAGCGCCCCCTGAGGCTGGAGTGTCACGGGTGACGGCGGACAGGTGCGAGATCAACGCCCAAGTGGAAAGCGCCACTTGAGTACGCCACAAGCGCGTCATACCTCTCCACAGCGAGTCCGCACAGCGCCACACCGAGCCCCTCCCACCAGCCGGGCCTGCACGATATAGGCCGGGCCGCGGCGTACCCGGGGGTGAACCGTGCCCTACAGCACCCCCACCGCCACCGCCGTCGCGGCCGACGCCAGCCACACCACGGCGACGGCGAATTTGATCTGGACGTACCCCCAGTCGCCGACGCGCGGAACCCTCAGGCCGGCACGCTTTCGCAGGGTGGCCCACCGGTCCAGATCGGGATGGGCGGAGAGGTACACCGTCGCCGCCGTGCCGAGGACGAGTCCGGCGAGAGCGGCGAGCACGTCCGGCACCGGCGCGTACAGCACCGCGACGGCGGTAACGGCCGCACCGCCGAGCAGCCAGTGCACGACCGCCCAGAGCACCAAGCGCCTCGCGTCCTTCTTGTCGAGAATCACGTCACCTCACCGTCCCCCTGTGACCTCCACCAGTTCCCCCGTTCCCGCCCACCGGCCGCAACAATCGCCAGGGAGCCCTACGGTGAACAGCACCGATGGCCCACTGGGGCCTCGCCCAGGGCGCCCACAACGCCTGGCGCCGAACCCATGACGCCGGCGCCCGCTGAACGGGAGGATGAGCCCCGGCTCGGTCCCCCGGCCGGGGCTTCGCCGTGTCCAGCGTTCGCCGCCAACGATGAAGGCCTGGGCGCCCTGCCACGTGTTGGGCACCCAGGCCAGCCTTCGAGCAGGGACAGACCCGTCACGGGGGGAGACGAGCCTGCCCCTGCATGCCGGCGCCCGCATGACTCCCCCAGGAGAGCAGACGCCTCGCCCTCTCCAGCGCACCGTGCGATTGGAGTGTCACGGGTGACGGCGAATGGATGCGAGATCAACATCCATGTGGAGCACGCCACTTGAGCACATCACAACCCCGTCACGCCGCTCCACAGAACGCTCACGCAGCGCCTCTACGCGGCGCGCGATGCCCCCCAAGCATCAACAAGCCATGGAGGGACCGTGAGTAGCTACAGAGACGTGCAGAGCGCCGTGCGCGTGGAGAAGTTCCGCATCTGGTTCGCCTGGCTGTCCGGCAACATCATCATGCTGCTCATTGCGGGCGGCACGCGGAACATCAACGTCGTCAGCACGATCACCCAGATCCTCTTCACGGCCTCCTTCTTCCTGCTCACCTTCGTCGCCATCCGGATGACCAACGCCCTCGACCGCAAGGCGCTCGCCGCCCGCCGCGAGGTCCTCGGCGACGACCTGTAGGAGGTGGCGCCCGTGGCCGGCAACCCGCGCAACGGGCGCCCCTACCGCCGCCTCGTCGACTGGCTCCGAGCCCAACGTCTCCCATACTGGTGGTGCGGGCACAACATCGGATACGAACTCGACGCCCGTCACCCCCTGTCGTTCACCCTCGACCACGAAGTCCCGCTGTCCAAAGGCGGCAGCCTCCTCGACCCCGCCAACGCCCGCGCTGCACACCGACGCTGCAACAGCGCCCGCGGCAACCGCCTCACCACCCCACAGCCCCGAGCATCACGGAGGTGGTGGCCATGCAGCGCCTCACACGCCAGGCCCCGCGGCCGCCGCGCTGGTACGAGTACAGCCTCACCGCCACGTTGATGGTCACCACCACGTGCCCGGACCTACCACGAGATGCGAGCTGCGGGGAGCGGTGCCAACAATCGAACTGAGAGGCAGTGACGCCGACCACAGAAAGGCAGCCGATCATGCGAAGCAGGATCATGCGCGCTCTGACCGCCAGCGTCGCCGCAGGCATGCTTGCCAGCGGAGCAGCCGTGGCCTCTACGGGCACCGCCTTCGCGGTACCGGCGAACGCCAATATGGCCGTCAGTCATCACGCGCCCACACCGCACCCCACGAAGACGCCGAAGCACAAGAAGTGCCCGAAGGGCGAGCACTACACGAAGGTCAACGGCAAGTGGGGCTGTCACAAGAAGTAGCAACCGTGCCGGGCGCCGGGGACATTCGGTCCCGACATCCTTGCCCGATGCTGCGGCGGGATCAGCGCAAACTCCTCGGCGCCCGCGAACCCCGCTGATAGCCATGCATACAGGGCGATTCCAATCGATACCATCGGCCAGGGCCTGTCCGAATGTCGGCAAGGACGTCGCCGACCATGAATCTCGGATCCGCGCCCTCGAGCACACCATGTGGCGTGCGGCCGGCGGTGCCGCGGTCCTCGGCGCTGGTGTCGGGGTCGTCGCCCAGTTCCTCATGCGCTGAACCACCAACGCCCCCAGCCACGGTCACCAGGCCGTGGCTCGGGGCGTTTCGTCATGCCCGGGGCTGCTCCGGCGGCCGGTCGTAGGCGGCGAGCGTCGCCTTCGTCGTCGACGCGTCCTGGAAGACCAGCTCCCACGGCCCGGTGTTGACGTCGAACTCCTTGCCGAAGCCCACCCACTTGCCCGTCATCCGGCGGCCGGTCGGCTCGACGAGCAGCTGGATCGCCCCGTGGTAACGGGCGCCCCGGTAGTAGCCCTCGGTCGCCGTCTGCTCGGTCCACGTGCCGGTCGCGACGTGCCCGTCGATCTCCAGGTCCATCGTCAGCGGCGAGTTGGGGTTCGACGAGGCGTTCGGCAGGGAGCGCGCGGTGAGCCGGCTGCCGTGCTGCAGGAGCACGACGTAGTGCATACCCGTGAACGCGGAGTCGCGTCCGGAGCTGAAGAACTCGTACCGCGACAGCCACACCCCGGAGTAGTTGCGGTGGGCGCCCTGGGGTTCGGGCTGCGGTGTCGTACTCACCGCGGGGGCGACGCCTTCCGGGGCGGCTTCCATGTCGTGGCCGCCACGGCCGTCCTCGGAGACGCGGGCCATGGGCACGGGGATGGTGAAGCCGAGGGACTCGATAGGCAGGCCGGTGACGGATTCCAGGGCGCGGGCGTAGACGGGGCGGGGCGAAGTCGTGATGCCGGATTCCCAGCGCTGTACGAGCCGCTTGTTGGCGTCGTTGGGCTGTCCGGCGCGGGTGCCGGCGTCGCGGATGGCTCGGGCAAAGTCGTCCTGTGACATGAGCAGGCCCATGCGGGCTGCTCGCAGTGCGCTGTTCGGTGTGGCCATAGGGATCGCGGTAGACCCCTCCAGCCCGGAATGACACCGGAATGGCGCCCCGAGTGTCGCCGGATTGACGCCCGCACCGACCCCGCGCAACTCCCCGTGACCGGAGCACCTTGAATCCGTGACCGACACAGGCAGCGAGATCGCGCACCCCGGTCTGACCATCACGGTCTACCGGGTCAACCCCCAGACGCTGAAGCGCACACCCGTCCGCTCATACGTGCTCCCCGCGGCTGACAAGGCAGCGACGGCCTGTGCCTGCGCACCGGCGACTTCCTGCGCTCGCAGGGCTGGGCGCTCGACGAGGAGCTGTGGGCCATCGACGGCGCGGACTGCTCGCCGTGTGACGACAAGGTCCCCGACAGCCACTGACCCGACTACAGTCGCCCCCGCCCTCACGGCTCCCCGAGGGCGGGGGCTCCCGCATCCCGACGACCAGAGGAACTGCTGTGCCCGTACCGCACGACATCGCCGCCGAGACCGAACTGTGGGACGCCTACGCCGAGTCCGCGTTCAAGGACGATGCCGAGCCGTCGTTCTGCTGGACCCAGTACACCGGCCACGGCCCCGGCCCGGAACTCCTGGGCGCCCCGGAGTCCGTGCTGGAGGTCGGGTGCGGAACCGGCCGCGCGCTGGCCCACCTCGCACGGCAGGGCGTGAAGGCGACCGGCGTGGACCTGTCGCCGCGCATGGTGCAGCTGGCGGCCGAGAAGTGGGCGCCGCTCGGGGTGCGGATCGAGCAGGGGGAGATCCTCGACTGGCTCGCCACCGGCGAAGGCCGGTACGACGCCGTGTACTCGATCTTCGGGGCGGCCTGGTTCACCGACCCGTCCCGCCTCTTCCCCCTCGTCCGCGAGCACCTGGTGCCGGACGGCGTGTTCGTGTTCTCCCAGCCGCCGGCGATCCCTGGCGCGTATGGGGCGCAGGGCATGTACAAGGGCGGCTTCGCGGGGAAGGCCATGTTCACCTATCGGTACAGCTACCGGCCAGCAGTATGGGAGCGCCTGTTGACCCGAGCCGGATTCGCCACGGCCAAGGCGGAAGTCCTCGAGGCCCCGAAGCCGGGCCACATCGGAACACTGATCGTCTCTGCTCGCGCCTGAGTTACTGCCCGGCTGGATCGCCCGGCCGAGGCCCGACTCATGTCGTGATCGCTAACCCTTCGGGCCAGCAGGGGCCGGCTAACGATCTCCTGCGTGTCGCTGCACGGCTCGGCGGTCAGTCAGGCGCAGAGTCAGTCCAGGTGAAAACGTCCTCGCGTCGAAGCGGTGCGGTGGGGCGGGTGGGACTCGAACCCACGGCCGACGGATTATGAGTCCGCTGCTCTAACCGGCTGAGCTACCGCCCCATAACGGCGTGTCGCGTACATGTGTACGCGCCGTCTGCCGCAGCATAGCCGCTCATACGATCTCCTGCCTCGGATGGTCGGCTTCGCATGACCCTGAGGACTCCCCTGTGGCCTGCGCGGTTCCCTCGGAGCCGGATCCCGCCCGCGCCCCAGCCCAAGCGCAGCCGATCCACAGCTGGACCACAGCCCGAGCCGCAGCCGGGCAACAGTCGCACCACATGAAAAAGGACCCCGTCGGGGTCCTCGTTCAGCATGCTCCCCCGACTGGACTCGAACCAGTAACCTGCCGGTTAACAGCCGGCTGCTCTGCCAATTGAGCTACGGAGGACCGAGCTCCCCCGACTGGACTCGAACCAGTAACCTGCCGGTTAACAGCCGGCTGCTCTGCCAATTGAGCTACGGAGGAATGCCTCGTTGCATCGAACGTACCTACCTGGGTATTCGCCAGGGGGCGCGCGCTCGCTGCGACACATACATTAGCGCAAGCAGGGGGGTGCTCCGCCAATCGGTTCCCCCCTGTCGCTACGCCGCACCAAAGACCTACGCAAGGGAAGGGTGGCCGCCATGCGCTACCGGCTCACGTTCGTCGCCGGACTCGCCCTCGGTTACGTGCTGGGCACGCGGGCCGGGCGCGAGCGCTACGAGCAGCTGAAGAAATCTGCTCAGCAGTTCGCGCAGAACCCCGCCGTCCGCAACACCGCCGAGACGGCGGCCCAGCAGGGGCGCCAGTTCGCGGGCAAGGCCTTCCACACGGTGACCTACAAGGTCGGCGACCACGTCCCCGACTCAGTGGTCCAGCGGGTACGGTCCCTGCGCGAGCGCGCCTCGAACGGCGCCGTCGAGGACGACTGGGGCACCAGCAACACCTAGGCCACCTGGAAAGCGTCCCGCCCACGGCGGTCTTCAGCCGCGCGATGCGGCAGAATTTCATGCCATGGGGATAGTCGCCGGGTTGGACAGCTCGCCCGATTTCACTCGCATCGTCGTCTGCGACGCGGACACCGGAGCCGTGCTCCGGCAGGGCTACGCGCCGCATCCGGTGGAGAACGCCGAGGCCGGCCGTCCCTCCGACATGGATCCGCAGGCCTGGCTGCTGTCCCTGGGCGAGGCCGCCGGGGGCGGACTGCTCGAGGGCGTGCAGGCCATCGGTGTCTCCGCGCAACAGAACGCGCTGATCCCGCTGGACGCGCAGGGCAACACCGTGCGCCCGGCGATGATCGGCGGGGACAAGCGCGCGCAGGTCGCCGCGGCCGACCTGATCGACGCGCTCGGTGGGCGCGAGGCGTGGGCGCAGGCGGTGGGGAGCGTGCCGCAGGCCGCGCAGCCCGTCACCAAGCTGCGCTGGCTCGCCAAGGCCGAACCCGAGAGCGCCCGGCGCACGGCCGCGCTGCTGCAGGCGCACGACTGGCTCGTGTGGCAACTGCTCGGGCGGCCCATGAGACGGACCACCGATCGTGGTGGTGCCTCCGGGACCGGGTACTGGTCCGCCGGCACCGGTGGCTACCGGCCCGATCTCGTCGAGCTGGCGCTCGGTCACCAGGCCGCGCTGCCCGATGTGATCGGCCCGTCGGAGGCGGCCGGTACGACGCCGGAGGGGCTGCTGATCTCCGCGGGCACCGGGGAGACCATGGCCGCCGCCTTCGGACTGGGGATCGGGCTCGGTGACGCCGTCGTGTCGCTGGGGGCCTCCGGGTCCGTAATGGCCGTCCATCCCGAGGCACTCGCCGACCAGTCCGGGATGATCACCTCGCTCGCCGACGCCACTGGCCTGCATCTGCCGGTCGTGACCACCCTGAACGCCGTGCGGACCCTGCGTGGCACCGCCGAACTCCTCGGGCTGGCCGACCTGGAGAGCCTGTCCGACCTCGCCATGAAGTCGACGCCGGGCTCCCACGGACTCGTACTCCTCCCCTATCTGGAGGGTGAGCGGACACCGAATCTGCCGCACACCGCCGGGACCCTCGCCGGGCTGCGGCGCGAGTCGATGAAGCCCGAGCATCTGGCGCGGGCCGCGTTCGAGGGCATGCTGTGCGGGCTCGCGGACGCGCTGGACGTGCTGCGCGGCCGGGGTGTGGACGTACGGCGGATCTTCCTGCTCGGGCAGGCCGCCGAGCTGCCCGCCGTACAGGCCGCGGCGCCCTCGCTGTTCGGCGCGCAGGTCGTCGTACCGCAGCCCGCGGACTACGCCGCGATCGGTGCCGCCCGGCAGGCGGCCTGGGCGCTCGGCGTGTCGCGGGGGACGCTCGACCCGCGCAACCCGCCGGTGTGGCAGGGCGCGGTGGCCCAGGTCCTGGACCCGGGTGAGGAACTGGCCGTGGGTCAGGCGGTGCGCCAGCAGTTCGTGTCGGTACGGGAGCAGACCCATCCTGGGGCGTTTCGGGCGTAAGCCGTAGGGCTGGAGACCTATGCGGATGCATCCTTGGTCCGCTGTTGGGTTAATCGGTTGAGGTAACGCGGGTGGAGTGTCCGACGATAGGGGCCCAGGGCAGAACGACCGCCCCTCACTCGCCGACTCCGAGAGACGTAGCGTGCTCATACGACTTCTGCGGACCTATCTCAGGCCCTACAAGAAACCCATCGCCGTACTGGTGCTGCTGCAGTTCCTGCAGACCTGCGCCACCCTCTACCTGCCCACGCTGAACGCGGACATCATCGACAACGGTGTCGTGAAGGGTGACACGGGTTACATCCTGTCCTTCGGCGCCCTGATGATCGGCGTCTCACTGGCGCAGGTCGTGTGCAACGTCGGCGCCGTCTACTACGGCGCCCGGACCGCGTCGGCGCTCGGCCGTGATGTACGCGCCGCCATCTTCGACCGCGTGCAGTCCTTCTCCTCGCGTGAGGTGGGTCACTTCGGCGCGCCCTCGCTCATCACGCGTACGACGAACGACGTGCAGCAGGTCCAGATGCTGGCCCTGCTGACGTTCACGCTGATGGTGTCGGCGCCCATCATGTGCGTCGGCGGCATCGTTCTCGCGCTCGGCCTGGACGTGCCGCTGTCCGGCGTGCTGGTCGCCGTCGTGCCGGTGCTCGGCATCTCCGTGACGCTGATCGTGCGCCGGCTGCGGCCGCTGTTCCGCTCCATGCAGGTGCGGCTCGACACGGTGAACCGGGTGCTGCGCGAGCAGATCACCGGCAACCGCGTCATCCGCGCCTTCGTGCGGGACGAGTACGAGCAGGACCGTTTCCGTAAGTCGAACACCGAGCTCACCGAGATGCAGTTGGCGACCGGCCGCATGCTCGCGCTGATGTTCCCGATCGTCATGACGGTGGTGAACCTGTCGTCCATCGCGGTCGTCTGGTTCGGCGCCCACCGCATCGCCAGCGGCGGGATGGCGATCGGCGATCTGACGGCGTTCCTCGCCTATCTCATGCAGATCGTCATGTCCGTGATGATGGCCACCTTCATGTTCATGATGGTGCCGCGCGCCGAGGTGTGCGCCGAGCGCATCGAGGAGGTCCTTCAGACCGAGTCCAGCGTGGTGCCGCCGCTCGCGCCGGTCACCGAGCTGCGCCGGCACGGCCATCTGGAGATCCGCGGCGCCGGGTTCCGCTATCCGGGCGCCGAGGAGCCGGTGCTGCGCGCCATCGACCTGGAGGCCCGGCCCGGTGAGACGACCGCCGTGATCGGCTCCACCGGCAGCGGCAAGTCGACGCTGCTCGGGCTGGTCCCGCGGCTGTTCGACGTGACCGACGGCGACGTGCTGGTGGACGGTGTCCCCGTGGCGGACGTCGAGCCTCGACTGCTCGCGCGGACGGTCGGCCTCGTGCCGCAGAAGCCGTACCTGTTCGCGGGCACGGTGGCGACCAATCTGCGGTACGGCAATCCCGACGCCACCGACGAGGAGCTGTGGCACGCGTTGGAGGTGGCGCAGGCCAAGGATTTCGTGACCAAGCTGGAGGGCGGGCTGAACGCGCCCATCGCGCAGGGCGGTACGAATGTCTCCGGCGGTCAGCGACAGCGGCTGGCCATCGCCCGCACGCTCGTGCAGCGCCCGGAGATCTACCTCTTCGACGACTCCTTCTCCGCCCTCGACTACGCCACCGACGCGGCCCTGCGCGCGGCGCTCGGCCGGGAGACCGCCGACGCCACCGTGGTGATCGTCGCCCAGCGCGTGGCGACCATCCGGGAGGCCGACCGGATCGTGGTCCTGGACGAGGGCCGCGTCGTCGGCACCGGCCGGCACCACGAACTCATGGCGGACAACGAAACCTACCGGGAGATCGTGCTCTCCCAGCTCACGGAAGCGGAGGCTGCCTGATGGCCGGGCCCATGGGACGCATGATGGCCGGGGGCGGCCCCGACCAGCGCTCGATGGACTTCAAGGGGTCGGGCAAACGGCTCATCGGCCTGTTCCGACCCGAACGCGTCACCATCTACGTACTGCTCATGTGCGTGGTCGTCAGCGTGACCCTCAGCGTCATCGGACCGAAGATCCTCGGCCGGGCCACCGACCTGGTGTTCTCCGGCATCATCGGCCGGCAGATGCCCGCAGGCGCCACCAAGGAGCAGGTGCTCGCCGGTATGCGCGAGCGCGGTGACGGTGCCATGGCGGACATGCTGAAGAGCACCGACTTCACCCCCGGCAAGGGCATCGACTTCGACGCCGTCGGGAACGTACTCCTCTTCGCGCTGGTCACGTTCCTCGTGGCCGGTCTGCTGATGGCGGTGGCGACGCGGCTGGTGAACCGAGCCGTCAACCGCACGATGTACCGGATGCGGCAGGACGTGCAGGCGAAGCTGTCGCGGCTGCCGCTGTCGTACTTCGACAAGCGCCAGCGCGGCGAGGTGCTCTCGCGGGCGACCAACGACATCGACAACATCGGCCAGACGCTCCAGCAGTCGATGGGCCAGCTCATCAACTCGGTGCTCACCATCATCGGTGTGCTGGTGGTGATGTTCTGGGTGTCGTGGCTGCTGGCGCTGGTCGCCCTCGTCACCGTCCCGCTGTCGTTCGTCGTCGCGACGCGCATCGGCAAGCGGTCGCAGCCGCACTTCGTGCAGCAGTGGCGCTCCACCGGCAAGCTGAACGCGCACGTCGAGGAGATGTACACCGGGCACACCCTGGTGAAGGTGTTCGGGCGCCAGGACGAGTCGGCGCAGCAGTTCGCCGAGCAGAACGACGCGCTGTACGAGGCCGGGTTCAAGGCCCAGTTCAACAGCGGGGTGATGCAGCCGCTGATGATGTTCGTGTCGAACCTCAACTACGTGCTGGTGGCGGTCGTCGGCGGTCTGCGGGTCGCCTCGGGCGCGCTGTCGATCGGTGACGTACAGGCCTTCATCCAGTACTCGCGGCAGTTCTCGATGCCGCTGACGCAGGTCGCCTCGATGGCCAACCTGGTGCAGTCGGGCGTGGCTTCGGCGGAGCGGATCTTCGAACTCCTGGACGCGGAGGAGCAGGAGGCGGACCCGATGCCGGGCGAGCGGCCCGAGGAACTGCGCGGGCGGGTGGCGCTCGAGCACGTGTCCTTCCGGTACGACCCGGAGCAGCCGCTGATCGAGGACCTCTCGCTGAAGGTCGAGCCCGGTCACACGGTCGCGATCGTCGGCCCGACCGGCGCGGGCAAGACCACGCTGGTCAACCTGCTGATGCGGTTCTACGACGTCTCCGGCGGGCGCATCACGCTCGACGGCGTCGACATCGCGAAGATGTCCCGGGACGAACTGCGCGCCGGCATAGGCATGGTGTTGCAGGACACGTGGCTGTTCGGCGGCACGATCGCGGAGAACATCGCGTACGGCGCCTCGCGCGGGGTCACGCGCGGCGAGATCGAGGATGCGGCGCGGGCGGCCCACGCCGACCGGTTCATCCGGACGCTGCCCGACGGCTACGACACCGTGATCGACGACGAGGGCACGGGGGTCAGCGCCGGTGAGAAGCAGCTCATCACCATCGCGCGGGCGTTCCTGTCCGACCCGGTGATCCTGGTGCTCGACGAGGCGACGAGTTCGGTGGACACGCGGACCGAGGTGCTGATCCAGAAGGCGATGGCCAAACTCGCCCACGGGCGCACATCGTTCGTGATCGCGCACCGGCTCTCCACCATCCGGGACGCGGACACGATCCTGGTGATGGAGAACGGCTCGATCGTCGAACAGGGCGTGCATGCGGAGCTGTTGGCGGCCGACGGGGCATATGCGCGGCTGTACAAGGCGCAGTTCGCGCAGGCGGTGGCGGAAGTCGACTGAGTGCGGGGGGCCGCCCGCGAGGGCGGCCCCTTCTCAGTCCAGGTAACCCCTCAGCTGGTCCGCGAACGCGTGGTCCCTGAGCTTGTTCAGGGTCTTCGACTCGATCTGACGGATGCGTTCCCGTGTCACGCCGAAGATGCGGCCGATCTCCTCCAGCGTGCGGGGGCGGCCGTCGACGAGGCCGTAACGGAGTTGTACGACCTTTCGTTCGCGCTCCCCCAGTGTCGACAGTACGGCCTCCAGATGCTCCCTGAGCAGCAGGAACGCGGCCGATTCGACGGGGCTCGCGGCGTCGCCGTCCTCGATGAGGTCGCCGAGGGCTACGTCGTCCTCCTCGCCCACCGGTGCGTGCAGCGAGACCGGTTCCTGGGCCAGGCGCAGTACCTCGCTGACCCGCTCGGGCGGCAGTTCGAGGTGGGCGGCGACCTCGTCCGGGGTGGGTTCGTACCCGCGCTCCTGAAGCATCCGCCGCTGCACGCGCACGACGCGGTTGATCAGCTCGACGACGTGCACGGGGACGCGGATGGTGCGGGCCTGGTCCGCGAGGGCGCGGGACATGGCCTGGCGGATCCACCAGGTGGCGTACGTCGAGAACTTGTAGCCGCGGGCGTAGTCGAACTTCTCGACGGCCCTGATGAGCCCGAGGTTGCCCTCCTGCACGAGGTCGAGCATGGTCAGGCCGCGGCCGACGTACCGCTTGGCGACGGAGACCACGAGCCGCAGGTTCGACTCGATGAGCCGGCGTTTCGCCATCCGCCCCATGACGACCAGCCGGTCGAGGTCGAGGGCGAGTCCGTCGTCGAGGCCGGGCGTGTTGCCCAGCCTCTCTTCGGCGAACAGGCCGGCTTCGACACGGCGGGCGAGTTCGACCTCCTCGGCGGCGGTGAGCAGCGGGATACGGCCGATCTCGCGCAGGTACTGGCGGAACAGGTCCGAGGAGGGGCCACTGGTGTCGGCGCGGGCCGCGGGCGGTGCGAGTTCGGGGGGCTCGATGGCCTCCGTGGTGAACGCTTCGGCGGGCGGCTCGGCCGGCTCGGGCGCGGCCTCCGGCTCCGCGTCGGGGTGGAGCGCGACACGGTTCTGCGGTGGCACGCCCGCGAAGACCTCCGTCCCGGCCTCGGGCTCGTCCGTCTCGCTGCTGTCGGTCTGGGTGAGGGTCTGGGTCTGCACGGGGGCGACCTCCAGGATGATCGCTGCCAAGGAGTACGGCAGCGGTACTTCGGGGGCGGAGTCGACGGCCTCGCCGCTGTCCGTCCCGTACGTGATGAGCGGAACCGCGGGGGTTTTGGACCCGTGGGGGACGGATCGGCCGCGCTCCGAGGACTCAGGCACCGCCCCCAGTGTGGGGTAAGACACATCGCCGCCACGAGGGGCGTGCGGTGACTTTTTGCGTCCGGCCGGTGACGGCGCGCCTACAGCGCGTTCGCTCCGCGCTCGCGCAACGCCTGTCCGTACTGCTGGAGTACCCACAACTCGTTCTGTACGGAGGCCAGATGGGCGGGGTCACCGTTCGTACCGAGGCGGGTGAGGGTGATCTGGATCTCGTGGATGCGGCGGTCGACAGCGCGGCGGCGGACAGTCACGAGTTGTTCGCCCGCGTAGGCCTCGTCGACCGTACGACGCATGATCGCCTCGACGGCCAGCTCGGTCACCATCGCGCGGACCGCGTCGTCGGGAGCCGCCTCACGGACGCGGACCAGGTACTCCTGCGGGTCCTGGACGCCGTACTCGACGCCGCCCGCCTCGATGACGACCTCACGTACGGCCGCGTAGGGCGGGGCGGTGAACTCGTCGACGCCGTACGCGTCGAAGGCGGGGGCCACCAACTCCGGGCGCTGGAGGGCGAGTTTGAGCAGCTCGCGTTCCGTGGCGTACACCGGGTTGCGGAGGTTGAGGGCGGGGCCGGAGGCGGTGGGGCGGGCGGCCTGTGCTGCGTACTGGTGCTGCGGGCCGCGCGCCGGTGCGGGGCCCTTGCCGCCGCGGTCGCGGGCCCAGCGCGCCAGCTGGGCGACGCGCTTGACCACGAACTGGGTGTCCAAGATGCCGAGCATGCCTGCGAGTTCGACCGCGACCTCGTGCTGGGCGCCGCTGTTCTTGATGCGGGCGACGATCGGGGCGGCCTCGTCCAGGGCGGCCGCACGGCCCGCCGGGGTGTCGAGGTCGTAGCGGCTCACGACCTGCCGCAGCGCGAACTCGAAGAGCGGGGTGCGGGGTTCGACCAGGTCGGCGACCGCCTCGTCACCCTTCGCGAGTCGCAGATCACAGGGGTCCATGCCGTCGGGGGCGATGGCGATGTAGGTCTCGGCGGCGAACTTCTGGTCGTCCTCGAAGGCGCGCAGGGCCGCCTTCTGGCCGGCCGCGTCGCCGTCGAAGGTGAAGATGACGCGGGCGCTGCCGTTGTCCATCAGCAGGCGGCGCAGGATCTTGATGTGGTCGCCGCCGAAGGCCGTGCCGCAGGTCGCGATGGCCGTCGTCACGCCCGCGAGGTGGCAGGCCATGACGTCCGTGTAGCCCTCGACGACGACCGCGCGGCTGGCCTTGGCGATGTCCTTCTTCGCGAGGTCGATGCCGTAGAGGACCTGCGACTTCCTGTAGATCGCTGTGTCGGGCGTGTTGAGGTACTTCGGGCCGTTGTCCGCCTCGTACAGCTTGCGGGCGCCGAACCCGACGACCTCGCCGCCGATGTCGCGGATCGGCCACATCAGCCGGCCGCGGAAGCGATCGATGGGGCCGCGGCGGCCCTCCTGGGCGAGGCCGGACAGGAGGATTTCCTTGTCGGTGAAGCCCTTGCCGCGGAGGTACTTGGTGAGGTGGTCCCAGCCCTGGGGGCTGTAGCCGACGCCGAAGTGGACCGCCGCCGCCTGGTCGAAGCCACGCTCGGCGAGGAAGACCCGACCGGCCTCGGCCTCGGGACTGGTGGCGAGCTGCTCGGCGTACCACTGCGCGGCGACCTTGTGTGCCTCGACCAGACGGATGCGCTCGCCGCGTTGGTGGGCGGGGTTGTACCCGCCCTCCTCGTAGCGCAGGGTGATGCCGGCCTGGGCGGCGAGGCGCTCGACGGCCTCCGAGAAGGAGAGGTGGTCGACCTTCATCACGAACGTGATGGTGTCGCCGCCCTCCTGGCAGCCGAAGCAGTGGAAGAGCCCCTTGCTCGGGCTGACCTGGAAGGACGGCGACTTCTCGTCGTGGAACGGGCACAGCCCCTTGAGGTTGCCGCCGCCCGCGTTGCGCAGCTGGAGGTACTCGGACACGACGGCGTCGATCGGGACCGCGTCCCTGACCGCCTTCACGTCCTCGTCGTTGATCCGTCCTGCCACGCATGAATTCTACGGGGCCAAACCGTCATCCCTGAGGCTTGAGGTCTTTCGGCCGGAGGTCCGGGGGTTGCCCCCCGGGAATTGCAGCACGGGGGCGGAGCCGCACTCAAGATGCCAAGGTTTCGAGTGAAATGTGCGGGTCCGCCAAGTCCTCCGTGTTCACCTGGGCCTGGGAGCGGATCAGCCGCTGGATGGGATCTGTGACGTCCCACACATTCACGTTCATCCCGGCGAGGACGCGTCCCTCCTTCAGCCAGAACGCGATGAACTCCCGTTTGCCCGCGTCGCCCCGGATCACCACCTCGTCGTACGACCCCGGAGGCGCCCAGCCGCTGTATTCCATCCCCAGGTCGTACTGGTCGGTGAAGAAGTAGGGCACCCGGTCGTAGACGACGTCCCGGTCGAGCATCGCGCGGGCCGCCGCCGGGCCGCCGTTGAGGGCGTTCGCCCAGTGCTCCACCCGCAGCCGGGTGCCGAACAGGTCGAGCGGGAAGCACGCCACGTCACCGGCCGCGAAGATGTCGGGGTCGGAGGTGCGCAGCCGCTCGTCCACCGTGACGCCCCCGCCGTGGGCCCGCTCGGCGAGCTGGAGCCCGGCCGCCTCGGCGAGCCCGATGCGCGGGGCCGCGCCGATCGCCGCGAGCACGTCGTGCGCGAGATGTTCCTCGCCGTCGTCGGTGCGGGCGGCGAGGACCATGCCGTCCTGGCCGACGATCTCCGTCAGCCGCGCGCCGAAGTGGAAGCGGACGCCGTGCTCGCGGTGCAGCTCGCCGAAGACGTTGCCCAGCTCGGGGCCGAGGACGCCGTACAGCGGGGTCGGCTCGGGTTCGACCACGGTGACCTCGGCGCCGTACGTACGGGCCGCCGCCGCGACCTCCAGGCCGATCCAGCCCGCGCCCGCGATGACGATGTGGCCGTTGTCCCGGCCGAGCGAGGTGAGCACGCCCTTGAGCCGCTCGGCGTGCGCGAGGCGGCGCAGATGGTGGACGCCCGCGAGCTCGGTGCCGGGGATGTCGAGGCGGCGGGGTTCCGCGCCGGTGGCGAGCAGCAGCTTGTCGTAGTGGACCTGGGTGCCGTCGTCGCCGAAGTGGACGGTCTTCGCCGCCCGGTCGATCGAGTCGACCGTCTGGCCGAGGTGCAGCTCGATGTCGTTCTGCGCGTACCAGGCGGGCTCGTGCACGAAGACGCTGTCGCGCTCCTCCTTGCCGAGCAGATAGCCCTTGGAGAGGGGAGGGCGTTCGTAGGGGTGGTCGCGTTCGTCGCCGATCAGTATCACGCGGCCGGTGAAACCCTCCGACCGAAGCGTCTCGGCCGCCTTGGCGCCGGCCAGACCTCCTCCGACGATGACGAATGTCTGATCCGCGTCGACCACTTGATGCCTCCTCGTAAGGGTGCCGCCACATGTGAGCGTCCCGCACCGCGTGTGCTGCGGGAAGGGGGAGTGACTCGATCAGGCCACGGAGGGCCACGTCCGGGTCGGCTCCGGGCCACCTCAGGGACCCGCATCCCGCCAGTCTCACGTGTAGGTCACACGCGTCCCGTCAGGCGCGCGTGCAGCGAACGGGCGGAAGCGTCGGTGAGGGAGGCGATCTGGTCGACGATCACGCGTTTGCGGGCGTGGTCGTTGGGTGCCGCCTCGAACAGGGCGCGGAACTGCGGGTCCAGTCCTTCGGGGGCCCGGGCCGTGAGTGCCTCGGCCAGTTCGGCGACGACGATCCGCTGGTCGGCGCGCAGCCGCTCCTGTTCGGCGCGCTGCATGACGTACCGGTCGGCGACCGCCTTGAGGACCGCGCACTCCATACGGGTGCTTCTCGGTACGACGAGTTCGGCGCCATAGCGGATGAGCCGGCCGCTGCCGTACGCCTCCCTCGTGGCGCCCTCGGCGGCGAGGCAGAAGCGGCCGATGAGCTGGCTGGTGGCGTCCTTGAGGCGGGCCTGGGCGACCGCGGTGCCGTCGTAGCCGTGCGGCCACCACTCCTGGTCCTGGAGCCGGTCGAGGGCTTCGGCGAGTTCGGCGGGTTCGGTGTCGGCCGGGACGTACCGGCCGACGGCGACCGCGAGGACCGCTTGCCGTTCGGGCTCGGCGTGCAGGACGTCGGGGTCGATGTGACCGGCGTGCAAGCCGTCCTCGACGTCGTGCACCGAGTACGCCACGTCGTCGGACCAGTCCATGACCTGGGCCTCGAAGCACGTGCGCGTGCCGGGGGCCTCCTTGCGGACCCAGTCGAAGACCGGCCGGTCGTCCTCGTACACCCCGAACTTCGGGGACGCGGGGTCGGTGGGGTGGGCGCCGCGCGGCCAGGGGTACTTGGTGGCGGCGTCGAGGGCGGCGCGGGTGAGGTTGAGGCCGACGGAGCCCTCCGGGGTGAACCGTTTGGGCTCGATACGGGTGAGGAGTCTGAGGGACTGGGCGTTGCCCTCGAAGCCGCCGCAGTCGTCGGCGAACTCGTTGAGGGCCTGTTCGCCGTTGTGGCCGAAGGGAGGGTGGCCGAGGTCGTGGGACAGGCAGGCGGCCTCGACGAGGTCGGGGTCACAGCCGAGGGCCGCGCCCAGCTCGCGGCCGACCTGGGCGCACTCCAGGGAGTGGGTGAGGCGGGTGCGGGGGCTGGCGTCCCAGACCTGGCTCTGGTCGCCGGGGGTGACGACCTGGGTCTTTCCGGCGAGGCGTCGTAGGGCCGCGGAGTGCAGGATGCGGGCGCGGTCGCGTTGGAAGGCGGTGCGGCCGGGGCGTTTGTCCGGTTCCGGGGCCCAGCGGTCGGCTGACGCCGGGTCGTATGCGATGCCTGCGATGCCTGCCATGGGTCGACAGTAGACGCCTAATCGTCTGCCCGGTTCTGTTGTGTCGGCGGGTGCTGGGTTCGTTGTGGTTGATCGCGCCCACGCGGCGGAGCCGCAAATCAATACAGCCCCGCGCCCCTTTAGGCCGCTCCAGTGAGCGCAGTCGCAAGGGTCTGCTCGTAGCGGTGGACGATCAGGTCGGCCATCGCTTCGTGGGCTCCCAGGGGGGCCGCTGCCATCCCTGGCGCCGCTTCCGCGCACTGTGTTGCGAAGCGGCCCGGGGTTGTGAAGCAGGAGGCCAGGGCTATTCGGGTGCGGCCCCTTGCCCTCAGGGACCGTACCGCCGTTTCCACCGTCGGGGTCGCCGCCGACGCGTACGCCGGGATCACCGGTACGCCCAGGCGGGCGGCGAGGAGGTGGGCCGTTCGGCGGGTGTCCTTGGTCGAGTCGGGGTCGCGGGAGCCCGCGGAGGCGAGGACGACGCCGCTCGTGCGGCGGGTGGCGTCGTCCATGCGGGTGCGCCGGCCCGCCTCGACCAGGCGGGCGTGCAGGGTGTCCACGAGGAGGGGGTGCGGGCCGAGCGGGGCTGCCACGCGCGCGTGCGGGCCGGCGGCGGCCGCCATCTCCGGGATGTCCCGTTTCACGTGGTAGCCGCGGGTGAGGAGGAGCGGTACGAGGACGGACGGGGTCGTTCCGAGCGCGGCGAGGGTGTCGGGCAGCAGAGGCTCGTTCAACTCGATGTGGCCCAGGTGCACCGGCACCGCCGGGCGCAGGCGCCGTACACGCTCCATCAGCGCGCGGACCGTGTCGAGCGCGCGCGGGTCGCGGCTGCCGTGGGCCACGAGGACGAGGGCGGGCGGGCCCGGGCGGCGTCTGCCGTCGAGCGAGACGAGGCTGAGCCGGCCGGCGAGCCGGCTGCTGATGCTGTTCATGAGGTGCGCCGTGCTGTCGAGGTGGAAACGGGACTCGTCGCGAGGAGGGTTCGACGCCGTCATGGAAGGATCCTGGCGGCAGGAGGTTGCACACCCGTTGCACGGTGGTCACGAGTGTTTTCCGACACTTCACGCCAGAGGTCCGGGCGGCGTGAGGTGAACCGGATCATCGTGGGCCGCGTCTTCAAGGGGCGAGACGAACTGGGGGGGACCACATGAAGATCGGTCGACCGCGCCTGCCACGCGCTCCTTTCTTTTGGCGTGAGTCGCCGGGGCGCTACAGCCGGCGGCGAGAGGGCGATCGTGCTCACCCCTTCGGGCCTCCGCGCGTTCGCCCTCTCGACACCGGCGCGCCCCGGCGACTCACGCGTGCCGGGTGGCGGCGTCTGGTGCAGGGCGTGATGGTCGCGTGCGTGCTGGCGCTGCTTCCGGCGACCTGGCTGTTCGTGTCCACGGAGGACCGGCTGCGCGACACCGCCGACGTGCCGCGCACCGAGGTCGCCGTCGTCTTCGGCGCGGGGCTGTGGGACGGCGAGCCGTCGCCGTACCTCGCGCACCGGCTGGACGCGGCGGCGAAGCTGTACCGCACGGGCCGTATCGAGGTCGTCCTGGTCACCGGCGACAACAGCCGCGAGGACTACGACGAGCCGGACGCGATGCGCGCCTACCTCACCAGGCACGGCGTGCCGGACGCGCGCATCGTCAGCGACTACGCGGGCTTCGACACCTGGGACTCTTGTGTCCGCGCGAAGAATATCTTCGGGGTGGACCGGGCTGTCCTGATCAGCCAGGGCTTCCACATCCGGCGCGCGGTGGCGCTGTGCGAGGCGGCGGGCGTCGACTCGTACGGCGTCGGGGTCGACGCCAAGCACGACGTGACCTGGTACTACGGCGGCACCCGCGAGGTCTTCGCGGCGGGCAAGGCGGCGCTGGACGCGGTGTTCCGGCCGGATCCGCGGTTCCTGGGGCCGAAGGAACCGGGGGTGGCTCGGGCGCTGGCCGCCACCGGTCGGTGAGCTGTGGGTTCCTCACGGTGGTCGGGGCGGCGCGGGGAGGTCGTCGTCCCGGCCGTGTAACAGGGAGTCGGCACGGGACGTAACACGCCCGACGCACGCTGGGCCGTATGGACACCACCTCGACGCCCACCCACTGCCCGTACTGCGCCCTGCAGTGCGGGATGAATCTGACGCCCGCGCCGACAGGGGGCGTCGAGGTGAGCGAGCGCGCGGACTTTCCGGTGAACCGGGGAGCGCTGTGCGGCAAGGGCCGTACGGCCCCGGCGGTGCTCTCGTCCTCGGTGCGGCTGACCTCACCGCTGGTGCGCTCCGCCGAGGGCGCGCTCGTGCCCGCGACCTGGGAGGAGGCGCTCGACCACGTCGCCGCCGGTCTTTCGTCGGCTCGGTCGGCGTACGGTCCGGACGCCTGCGGGGTGTTCGGCGGGGGCGGGCTGACGAACGAGAAGGCGTACACGCTCGGCAAGTTCGCGCGCCTCGTCCTCCGCACTTCGCAGATCGACTACAACGGCCGGTTCTGCATGTCGTCGGCGGCGGCGGCCGGCACGAAGGCCTTCGGTCTGGACCGGGGGCTGCCGTTCCCGCTGGAGGACATTCCGAAGACGGGCTGTGTGATCCTGGTCGGCTCCAACCTCGCCGAGACGATGCCGCCGGCGCTGCGGTACTTCGCCGAACTGCGCGAGAACGGCGGCACGTTGATCGTGGTCGACCCGCGCCGCACGAAGACCGCCGAGCAGGCCGACCTGCATCTGGCGCCCCGGCCGGGGACCGATCTGGCGCTGGCGCTCGGTCTGTTGCACCTGGTGGTGGCGGAGGGCCGTACCGACGAGGCGTACATCCGCGAGCGCACCGCCGGGTGGGAGGACGCGCGGGCTGCGGCGATGGCGCACTGGCCGGAGCACGTTGAGCGGATCACGGGCGTGCCTGTGCCCCAACTCCGGGAGGTCGTACGGCTGTTCTGCGATCCCGAGGCCGCGATGGTGCTGACCGCGCGCGGGCCCGAGCAGCAGTCCAAAGGCACCGACACGGTGGGCGCGTGGATCAACCTCTGCCTGGCGACCGGGCGGGCGGGCCGTCCGCTGTCCGGATACGGCTGTCTGACCGGGCAGGGAAACGGGCAGGGCGGGCGCGAACACGGCCAGAAGGCCGACCAGTTGCCCGGCTACCGCAAGCTGACCGATCCGGCGGCGCGGCGGCACGTGGCGGAGGTGTGGGGCGTGGACCCGGACTCGCTTCCGGGTCCGGGACGCAGTGCGTATGAGCTGCTGGACGCGCTGGGTTCGGACATCCGGACGCTGTTGCTGATGGGTTCCAACCCGGTGGTGTCGGCGCCGCGTGCCGCGCATGTGGAGGAACGTCTCAAGTCGCTTGATTTCCTTGCGGTGTGTGACGTGGTCCTGTCCGAGACGGCGGCGCTCGCGGATGTCGTCCTACCGGTCACGCAGTGGGCCGAGGAGACGGGGACGACGACGAGTCTGGAGGGCCGCGTGCTGCTGCGCCGGCAGGCGCTCACCCCGCCGGACGGGGTCCGCAGCGACCTGGAGGTCCTGCACGGACTCGCCGACCGGCTGGGCGTGGAGAAGGGCTTCCCGACCGACCCCGAGGAGGTCTTCGAGGAGCTGCGCCGGGCGAGCGCGGGTGGGCCCGCCGACTACTCGGGGATCACGTATCGCCGACTGGCGGAGGAGAACGGGGTGTTCTGGCCGTGTCCAGCGGGTCATGCGGAGGGCGGCGAAGACGCCGTATGGCCCGCCGCTGCCCACCCCGGCAGCCCCCGCCTGTTCCTGGACCGGTTCGCCACCGAGGACGGCCGGGCCCGGTTCGTCGCCGTGACGCACCGGGCGCTCGCAGAGGAGCCGGACGGCGAGTACCCGCTGCTGCTGACGACCGGCCGGGTCGTGGCCCAGTACCAGTCGGGTGCGCAGACCCGGCGTGTTGCCGAGCTGAACGCCGCCGCGCCGGGACCGTTCGTCGAGCTGCACCCGCGGCTGGCGGCGCGGCTCGGGGCGGCCGACGGCGATCCGGTGGCCGTGATATCACGGCGCGGGCGCGCGGTGGCCCCAGCACGGGTGACCACCGCCATCCGCCCGGACACGGTGTTCATGCCCTTCCACTGGCCCGGCGAGGGCCGCGCGAACACCCTCACCAACCCGGCTCTCGACCCCACTTCCCGGATGCCGGAGTTCAAGGCGTGCTCGGTGCGGGTGGAGACGGTGCGGCCTTAACGGGGGCTGCGGGGGCTCTGGGTGTGCCAGTCTCCGCCGGGGATGAGGGTGCCCCCGGCGCGTAGGCGGGCGGCGACGCGCGGGGCGGCGACGTACACCCAGGCCCGTACCGTGCCGCCGTCGGCGCGTTCGACCTCGCGCTTGACGCGGTCGTAGAGGCTGTTCGGGTCCCCCGCCCCGTACTCCTCCAACCGGTCCAGTTCGGTGAGCAGTTGGGCGTAGGCGTGCGGCAGCGCGGTGACGAGTTCACCGTGTACCACTCCGGCGGGGGCGTCGACGGCGTACGGGTAGCCGGGACCGTCGTACAGCAGCGCGCCGGTGAGGCGGCCGGGTTCCTCCGTGTGGATACGGCCGCGCAGATACCGGTCGTGGTTGGGCTCGCCGGGGCGGAGGGTGCCGTAGACGAAGAACGGCAGAACCGGAGTGATCACAAGTCCGATTCTCTCCCCCCTCCACCCCCACACACGTCTTCATCGAGGCGCTATGGACATGCCATGTCATGGCCTCTTAAATCTCAGTCAACATCCGCGCCACCCCACCCCCACAGCTGCCTCCACAACCCACCCCCACGCCTCCGGGCGCCTCCCCAAGGAGACCGATGAGTCGGACACGGCACATCCGAGGATCCCGTCTCGCCACCGCCGGCATCGCCGCCACCACCGCCACGTTGCTGGCCGCCGCGCTATCCCCCGCCGCGCAGGCCGACGCCAGACCGACCCGGGCCACCGCGATCGAGAACGCGGCGTCGGCACTCGTGGCCCAGGCCGCGAACCTGGGCCTGACGTCCGCCCAGGGCACCAGCGTCAAGGATGTCGTCGTCGACAAGGACGGCACGCAGCACGTCCGCTACGACCGCACGTACCACCAAATCCCCGTCCTCGGCGGCGACTTCGTGGTCCACCTGGCCCCGGACGGCGCGTACCGCAGCGCCAACAGGGCGACGAAGAGCGCGATATCCCTCCCCACCGTCACCCCCACCGTGTCCGCGCCGAAGGCGGCCGACCTCGCGGCGAACGCGCTGCGCGCCGTCAACCTCGGCGAGACCCTGAAGAAGCTGACCGCCAAGCCGCAGTTGGTCGTCGACGCCCTGCACGGCGCCCCCAAACTGGCCTGGCGCACCAACGCGGTGGCCAAGGACTCCCTCGGCAACCCGGTCGCCCGCACGGTGCTGACGGATGCCCGGACCGGGGCGCAGATCGACGCCTGGGACAGCATCGAGACGGCGACGGGCGACGGGAAGTCGCTGTACGGCGGGACGGTGCCGCTGGAGACGACGCTGTCGGGATCGACGTACCAGCTCAAGGACCCCACCCGCGGCAACACGTACACGGGTGACGCCGCGAACAAGACCGACCTGTGCGTTCTGAGCGTCTGCTTCAGCCGCGCCCCGTCGACCGTGTTCACGGACGCCGACAACCACTGGGGCACGGGCACGACCGCCGACCGGGCGTCGGCCGCGGTGGACGCGCAGTACGGCACGAACGAGACGTGGGACTACTACAAGAACGTCCACGGCCGCACCGGCATCGCGGGCGACGGCAAGGGCTCGTACAACCGCGTCCACTACGGCAACAACTACAACAACGCCTTCTGGGACGACAGCTGCTTCTGCATGACGTACGGCGACGGTGACGGTACGACGCTCGGCCCGCTGGTCGCCCTGGACGTGGCCGGGCACGAGATGTCGCACGGCGTCACGTCGTCCACGGCCGGCCTGACCTACTCGGGCGAGTCCGGCGGCCTGAACGAGGCCACGTCCGACATCCTCGGCACGCTGGTGGAGTGGTACGCGAGCAACCCCTCCGACCCCGGTGACTACCTCATCGGCGAGAAGATCGTCCGCTCGGGCTTCGGCGCGGCGGCGCTCCGCTTCATGGACAAGCCTTCGAGGGACGGCAACTCGGCGGACTACTGGAGCTCGTCGGTCGGCAATCTGGACGTCCACTACTCCTCCGGTGTGGCCAACCACTTCGCGTACCTGCTGGCGGAGGGCAGCGGCGCGAAGACCATCAACGGCGTCAGCTACAACTCGCCCACGTACAACGGCTCCACGGTCACCGGGATCGGCCGCGACAAGCTGGGCAAGATCTGGTACCGCGCCCTGACGGTCTACATGACGTCGTCGACGAACTACGCGGGCGCACGGACGGCGACCCTGAACGCGGCGAAGGACCTGTACGGCAACGGCTCCACGGAGTACAACGCGGTGGCGGCGGCCTGGAGCGCGGTGAACGTGAACTGACCGCCTGAGCGGGTAAGCGGCCGCCCTGGCTGGGGGAACGGGGCGGCCGTTCCGCGTTTCGGCGCCGGCTACGTACGGGAGGACGGGCGAAGGGTAGAGGGGCGCCCGTCACCCGTTCACCCACTCCGGGCGCTCCATTCGTGTGCTCTTGCCCATCGCCCTCCGCAAAGGCAATGACCTGCCCTTACGTCTCACAAGCCGCCCTCCCCGCGCCCGTCTTCGACACCCGTTCGTCCCATCGTCGCCGCACTCTCGGGGAGCGCGGTCGGCGTCGGGGGCTTTACCTCGAAAGGGCAGGGGCGCGACCGACTCGGCGGCACATGGGGGTGTTGCGGGCCGCTCCCCCGTTGAGAAAGACGATCGTGAGGGAGCATCATGCGACGCACTGCCCGCATGCTGACCGGTACCGCGCTCGCCGTCGCGGCAGCCGGTCTCTCCGCTGCCCCCGCGTACGGCGGGGGCAGCGGCAGCCTCGAGGTGTTCCCGTCCACCGCCGTGCCCGGCGGTCATGTCACGGTCAACACCAAGGCGTGCGGCGAGAAGGGCTCGGCGACGGGCGACGCCGGTGCAGTGGGCGCCGGGACGTTCACGCTGGCGCCGAGCACGCACGAAGGCGACGCGATCGGCCAGTTCAGGGTGCCGCCGAGCGCGCAGCCGGGGACGTACGAGATCGTCGCGAGGTGCGCGGTGGGCGGCAAGCAGGTCAGCGGCGATCTGGCGGTGACGCTGAGCACGGCGCTCGAAGGGGCGCAACCACGAGGAAGCGTGAAGACGGGGGTCGGCGGCGCACTCGGCTCCGACCCCGTGCAGACCGCAGCTGGTGTGGCGGCTCTGGCCGTCGCCGCCGCGGGCGGTACCTGGCTCCTGCATCGCCGGGCGAGAGGCGACGGGATCTGACGGACACCCTCCGCTGTCCGTCCGCCGGTACCGCAAGTCCCTCCCTCTCCGGGTCCAACGCCCCTCGCGGCCCGGAGGGGGAGCGGACACACTCCGGGAGGCCCGGGAGGATCGCATGCGCAAGATCGGGGACACCGCGATAGCCGCCGTCACCTTGGTCGCCCTGGGCTCCGGGGTGTGGCTGCTGGGCACGGCCGGGACGCACGTCCCGCCCCAGCCCACCGTCGCCGAGAGCCACCCGGATCCTGGTGAGGAGAAGCTGTCGGCACCCGCGCTGCCGCCCTCCCCGCCCACCCGCATCCGCATACCCTCGATCAGGGTGAACGCCCCGCTCATGGGCCTCGGCCTGACGTCGTCCGGCAGCCTCGACGTACCGCCCCCCGGGAACAAGAACCTGGCCGGCTGGTACGAGGCCGGCACCGCGCCCGGCGAGACCGGGACCGCGATCGTCGCCGGTCACGTCGACAACACGGACGGCCCCGCCGTCTTCTACGACCTCGGCGCCCTCAAGCGCGGCGCCGCCATCGAACTCGACCGACGCGACGGCACCGTCGCGGTGTTCACCGTCGACGCCGTCGAGGTCTACCAGGCACGCGACTTCCCCGACGAGAAGGTCTACGGCGCCGCGAAACGCCCCGAGTTGCGGGTCATCACCTGCGGCGGCGGCTACTCGAAGACCACCGGCTATCAGGGCAACGTCGTCGTCTTCGCCCACCTGACGGGCAGCCGCTGAGCCGTCCGCTCACGCCATCCACTGCTGATACGCCAGGTTCGCCACCAGCGCGAACACCACCGTCAGCAGCACCACCCGGACGAACCCGCTCCCCTTCTTCAGCGCCGTACGCGCGCCCAGCGTGCCGCCCGCCAGGTTGAACACAGCCATCAGAGCAGCCAGTTGCCACAGGACCGTGCCCTGCCAGGCGAACATGGCGAGGGCGCCCGCATTGGTGCAGCAGTTGACGATCTTGGCGGTGGCGGAGGCCGTGACCAGGTCGAGGTGGAGTACGGCGGTCAGCGCGAGGACCAGGAACGTGCCGGTGCCGGGGCCGATGAAGCCGTCGTAGAAGCCGATGCCGAGGCCCGCGAGGGCGATCGCGGAAAGGACCTGGCGGCGGGTGGCCGGGCCCGGCGCGGGGGCCGTACCGAAGGCGGGGCGGAGGATGACGAACGCCGCTACGGCGAGCAGCACGACCATGATCACCGGCTTGAGCACGTCCGTGCTCATCCCCGCCGCGAAGAACGCCCCGGCCGAGGAGCCCGCGAGGGCCGCGAGACCGATGCGTACGGCCGTACGTACGTCGACGGATGCCTTGCGCGCGTACGTCACCGCGGCACCCGACGTGCCGACGATCGCGACCGCCTTGTTGGTGCCGAGCGCGTACGCGGCCGGGGTGTTCGCCGGCAACCCGAGCAGCAGCACCGGGAGGAGCAGGAGCCCGCCGCCGCCCACGACCGCGTCGATCCAGCCGGCCGCGAGGGCGGCCAGACAGAGCAGGGCGATCATGGTCAGCGGTATGTCGGGCATGATCGCGACCCTAGCGAATGTCCTCGTCAGCCCGTCGACTCCGGGTACCGCAGCACCGCCAGCACCCGCCGGTGCCCCGTCTCGGACGGCGGTAGGTCGAGCTTGGCGAAGTTGTTGGCGACGTGGTGTCAGTACCGCACAGGCCACGGCCCGCCAACCCGCCCGCTCCCCCAGCACCGCCCGCCGCCACGCGAACGCCCCCGCCCCCACGGGCAGCACCGGCGCTTCGATCTCCACCCCGAGCAGCCGCCGAGCCGGCTGCAAGGACCGACCCCTCCAGGTTTCCGCCCCCGCCCGTCGTACACGATGGTGCCCGCACGGAACCCGGGGGTTCGGTTGTCCCCACCCCGGTTCGGTTCTCCCCACCTCACAGCCCGCCCCGCCACACCCCCCGAACCCTCACATCCGCGCCCCGCACCGGCTGAGGGCAGCGTTCCTCACGGGAAACAGACGTGATGCCGCCGGGTAACACCGGCACCGCACGCTCCTGGACATGACCTCGAATCCGCGTGTGGTGGTGATCGGCGCCGGCCTCGCGGGCGTACGCCTCGCCCGCCGGCTCGGTGAGCTCGGCACGCCCGCGCTGCTCGTCGGCGAGGAGGAGCACCGGCCGTACAACCGGGTCCTGCTCGCCGAGGTGCTGGCCGGCCGCTACGGCCCCGATGTGATCGCGCTTCCCGCCCCGGCGGACCTGGTCCGCGCCCGGGTCACCCGTATCGACCGCGGCCGGCGCACCCTGGAGTGCGCGGACGGCACGGAGATCGCCTACGGCACGCTGGTCCTGGCCACCGGCTCCAACCCCGTGCTTCCGCCCCTGCGCGGCCTGTTCACCCCCGACCACCGGTTCCCCGAGGGCGTCCACGCGTTCCGCACCATGGACGACTGTCTCGGTCTGTCCGAGGCGGTGCGGCCGGGCGTGCGGGCGGTGGTCGTCGGCGGTGGGCTGCTGGGTGTGTCGGCGGCGCGGGCGCTCGCCGTGCGCGGCGCTCAGGTCGTCCTCGCCCAACAGGCCGAGCGGCTCATGGAACGCCAGCTCGATCCGAGCGCCTCCCGGCTCGTGCTGCGGCATCTGAAGGACCTGGGCGTCGAGGTGCACACCGAGTGCCGGGTGCGGGACCTGCGCTGTGTCGGCGGTGCGGTCCGCTCCGTTGAGATGGCCGACGGATACGCCCTGGACACCGATCTCGTGGTCGTCGCCTGCGGGGTCCATCCGCGTGTCGGCCTCGCCGAGGACGCGGGACTCGCCGTTCGCAAGGGCGTCCTCGTGGACGACGAACTGCGCACCTCCGACCCGCACATCCACGCCGTCGGCGACTGCGCCCAGCACGACGGCAGGGTGTACGGGCTGGCGACACCGGCGCTCGAACAGGCCGAGGCACTGGCCGAGTTGCTGGCCGGCGCGGACAACGCCCGCTACACCGGCACCCGTTCCCTGACCCGGCTCACGCTGACCGGGCCGGGCTCCCCCTTCGACCTCGCCGCGTTCGGCGAGACCGAGCCGCTGCCCGGCGACGACGTCGTCCAGCTCGCGGACGCCACCCGGGGCACCTACCGCAAGGTCGTCGTCCGCAAGGACCGGCTGGTCGGCGGGGTCCTCGTCGGCGAACTCGGCACCGTCGGCGCGCTCGCCCGGGCCTGGGAGGAAGCAGAGCCGCTCCCCGACGACGGCCCCCTGCTCCACCTGCTCACCAACGACGGAGGCTCCTGATGACCGCCACCCCGGGGGCCACCCCCACGATCGTGCTCGTCGGCCACGGCATGGTCGGCCAGCGCTTCCTCGAAGCGCTCGCCGAGCGCGGCCTGACCGCCACGCACCGCGTGGTCGTGCTGTGCGAGGAGCCGCGTCCGGCGTACGACCGCGTGCAGCTCACCTCGTACTTCTCGGGCCGTACGCCCGAGGAACTCTCCCTGACGGACATGGAGTTCATCAAGGACCACGGCATCGAGCTGCACGTCGGCGACCCGGCGGAGACGATCGACCGCGAGGCGCGGCGAGTGACCGCCCGCTCCGGGCTGACGGTCGACTACGACACGCTCGTCCTGGCCACCGGCTCCCACCCCTTCGTGCCGCCCGTCCCCGGCAAGGACGCCGAGGGCTGTTTCGTCTACCGGACGATCGAGGACCTGCTCGCCATCGAGGCGTACGCGAAGTCACGGGCGACGACGGGCGCGGTGGTCGGCGGCGGCCTGCTCGGCCTGGAGGCCGCGGGCGCGCTGAAGGGCCTCGGACTCACCAGCCACATCGTGGAGTTCGCGCCCCGGCTGATGCCCGTGCAGGTCGACGAGGGCGGCGGCGCCGCGCTCCTGCGCACCGTCGAGGACATGGGCCTGACCGTGCACACCGGCGTGGGCACCCAGGAGATCGTCGTCGGTGAGGACGGCGCGGTCACCGGCATGAAGCTGTCCGACGGCTCCGAATTGCCCACGGACCTGGTGGTGTTCAGTGCCGGCGTCCGCCCCCGCGACCAGCTGGCCCGCGACTGCGGCCTGACCGTCGGCGAGCGGGGCGGCATCACGGTCGACGAGCAGTGCCGTACCGTCACCGACCCGCATGTGTTCGCGATCGGCGAATGCGCGCTCGCGGCCGACGGCCGGGTGTACGGCCTGGTGGCGCCCGGGTACGAGCAGGCCGTGACGGCGGCCGCGACGATCGCCGCCGACGAGGCCTCCTTCACCGGTGCCGACCTGTCCACCAAGCTGAAGCTGCTCGGCGTGGACGTGGCGTCCTTCGGCGACGCGCACGGCGCGGCCGAGGACTGCCTGGACGTCGTCTACTCCGACTCCCGCTCGGGCCTGTACAAGAAGCTGGTCATCGGCCGCGACGGCACACTGCTCGGCGGCATCCTGGTGGGCGACGCCGAGACGTATGGCACGCTGCGCGCCCTCACCGGCTCCATCCCGCCGATCTCGCCGGAGCAGCTGGTGTTCCCGGCGGGCGCGGGCGCCCCGGTCGGCCTCGGCCCGTCCGCACTGCCCGACGAGGCGGTGATCTGCTCCTGCCACAACGTCACCAAGGGCACGATCCGCGGCGCCGTGACGGAGCACTCCTGCACGACCGTGCCCGAGGTGAAGAAGTGCACCAAGGCCGGTACGGGCTGCGGCAGTTGCGTCAAGGTCCTGGGCCAGCTGGTCACCGCGGAGCTGGAGGCGAGCGGCATCGAGGTCGACAAGGGCCTGTGCGGCTGCTTCGACCAGACCCGCGAGGAGCTGTACGAGATCGTCCTCGCGCTGCGCGTCACGTCCTACCAGGACCTGCTCGACCGTTACGGTCGTGAGGGCGCCCGGGCCGGCGACGGCTGCGAGATCTGCAAGCCTGCGGTCGCCTCGATCATCGCCTCGCTCGCCCCCACGATCGGCGCGAACGGCTATGTCCTGGACGGCGAGCAGGCCGCGCTCCAGGACACCAACGACCACTTCCTCGCCAACCTCCAGAAGAACGGCTCGTATTCGGTCGTCCCACGCATCCCCGGCGGTGAGATCGCCCCGGAGAAGCTGATCGTGATCGGTGAGATCGCCCGTGACTTCGGGCTCTACACGAAGATCACCGGCGGCCAGCGGATCGACATGTTCGGCGCACGGGTGGAGCAGCTCCCTCTGATCTGGACGCGGTTGGTGGACGCGGGCTTCGAGTCGGGGCACGCGTACGGCAAGTCGCTGCGCACGGTGAAGTCCTGCGTGGGCCAGACCTGGTGCCGCTACGGCGTGCAGGACTCGGTCCGCATGGCGATCGACCTGGAGCTGCGCTACCGGGGCCTGCGCTCCCCCCACAAGCTGAAGTCGGCGGTGTCGGGCTGTGCCCGCGAGTGCGCGGAGGCCCGGTCGAAGGACTTCGGGATCATCGCCACGGCGAGCGGCTGGAACCTGTACGTCGGCGGCAACGGCGGTGCCACCCCGCGCCACGCGGACGTGCTCGCGCAGGACCTGTCGGACGCCGAACTGATCCGTCTGATCGACCGTTTCCTGATGTTCTACATCCGCACCGCCGACCGCCTGGAGCGCACGAGCGTGTGGCTGGAGCGGATCCCGGGCGGCCTCGACCACGTAAGGGACGTGGTGGTCCACGACTCGCTGGGCATCTGCGAGGAGCTGGAGACGCTGATGGCGGCGCACGTGTCGCACTACCGCGACGAGTGGGCGGAGACGATCAACGACCCCGAGAAGCTGGCCCGGTTCGTGTCCTTCGTGAACGCGCCGGACACCCCCGACCCGGTCGTCGGCTTCGTCCCCGAGCGCGACCAGATGAAGCCCGACCTGCCGCTGCTGGCCATCGGCTCGCGGCCCGTGGAAGACGCCCTGGAAGGAAGCGCCCAGCGATGACCCTGGCACCCGAGACGACGACCGGCCTGAAGATCCAACTGCGGCTGGCGGACACCTGGTTGACGGTCTGCGAGCCGAGCGCGCTGACGCCGGGCCGCGGCGTGGCGGCGCTCCTCCCGGACGGCCGCCAGGTGGCGCTGTTCCGCGACCGCGCGGGCCGGCTGTACGCCGTCGACAACCGCGACCCGTTCACCGGCGCGGCAGTCCTCTCCCGCGGCCTGACGGGCACCCACCAGGACCGCCTGTTCGTCGCTTCCCCCCTGCTGAAGCAGCGCTTCGACCTGCGGACGGGGCAGTGCCTGGACGACGAGACGCTGCGCATCGCCACGTACGAGGTGCGCACGGCATAGGAGCCCTTGGTCGGGGCGGTACGTCACGCCTTCAGCGCGTCGTATGTCACCCCGGTCAGCCGCTCGGACGCCTCCCAGAGCCGTACACCCGCCTGATCGTTGACCGTCCACGACGCCCGCCAGGACGGCGCGGGTCCGCCCCGCCACCCCGCGAACGACGGACCGGTGAAGGAGTCGGGGCGTACGCCGGGGGCGGTGGCCGCGTACAGCGAGGGCAGGGCGCCCGCCTCGGCGGTCTGAGCGAAGACGCGATTACCGATCTCCATGAACCGCTCGGCACCCCGACGCCCCTCGGCCCGCGGGCCGGCGGTCTGGAGGTTGGTGGCGGCGTACCCGGGATGGGCGGCGGCCGCGACGACATCGGCACCGGACGCGGCGAGCCGACGGCCCAGCTCGTGCGTGAAGAGGAGATTGGCGGTCTTGGAACGCCCGTAGGCGACCCAACGCCGGTACCGCCGTTCGCTGTTGAGGTCGTCGATGTCGATGTTGGCGAGCACGTGCATAAAACTGGAGACGGTCACGATCCGGGCGCCGGGGGTGCTCAGCACGGCGGGCAGCAACAGCCCGGTGAGGGCAAAGTGCCCCAGATGATTGACCCCGAACTGCGTCTCGAACCCGTCGGCGGTGATCCCGTACGGCGGCGCCATCACGCCCGCGTTGTTGACGAGCAGATCGAGCCGATCGTACGGAAACCACGCGACGAAGTCCCGCACGGACCCCAGATCCCCGAGATCCAACCCCCCGAACTCGACCCGGGCGCCCGGCACTTCGCCCACGACCCGATCCACCGCCTCATTCCCCCGCGCCTCACTCCGACACGCGAGCACCACCCGAGCCCCCTTCCGGGCAAGCTCCCGCGCGGTGACGTACCCGAGCCCACTGTTGGCCCCGGTGACGACGGCGATGCGACCGCTCTGATCCGGGATGTCGGTGGTCTTCCAGCTGGCCATGAACAAGCTCCCTCCGCCCTCGCTCTGGAGCGATGAGCATCCGATCGTGATCTTTGCCCGCCCTCGAGCTCGGCCATACCTCCCGTATAGCCCGTCTCCGGGAGGCGTTCGGCGAGGTCGGGCCGGATGACGCCCACGTCGATGCCGGTCAGGAGGAGCGGCCGGCGGTAGCGGGCGCGGACGACGTCGCCGGTGTACAGGGCGCGTTTGATGGTCTCGGCGCCGGTGACGATGCAGCACATCAGGTCGGACAGGTCCGGGGCCAGGTGGGAGAGGTTGTCTAGAAGACTGCTGAAAATCTTGCTGGGGCGCTGTCCGGCCGGGAGGCCGGGCGGCCCCTTTCGCTATGCGGTGGCCGGGGCGAGGCGCCAGGTGGTGTTGGTGCGGGTGAGTCCGAGGGTGATCAGTCGGCGGAGGTTGAGGGCGGCGGCGCGGTGGTGGAGCCAGATGTTGTTGGCGATGACGCCTCGGTAGGGAACCCGGCGGTTGCCCTTGGCGACGAGCCAGGCGATGGCGCGTTCGACAGGTGGCCGCCATCGGCGGTATTCGTCCTGCCAGCCGGCGTCGGTGGCGGCCTGGGACCGGGCGGCGGCCAGCAGCTTGTAGTGGGGGTGGACGTTGAGGGTGCGTCCGGTCTTGGAGGTGGTGCAGCGTTCTCGCAGGGGACAGCCGGTGCACGCGCGCTTGAACTGGGCGG